>JBAZOX010000177.1:0-5649 GCA_041648535.1 Desulfobacteria bacterium
TACTGAGGGTAACATCATCAACAAAAATGGGGAAGTCCTGGGTAAACATGAAGGGATTCACCTGTTTACCATAGGCCAGAGAAAAGGGTTGGGTATCCCTGCCTCTCATCCCTATTATGTCCTGGGATTTGAGTTAAAAAGCAACAGCGTAATAGTGGGAAGGGATGAGGATTTATTGTGTAAAGGTTTAATTGCTGAGGATATTAACTGGATTTTATTCCCGGATTTAGATTCGGAGATTACCGCTTCTTGTAAGATTCGATACAGATATAAGGATACGGAAGCGACTATTATACCCCAGGATGGTGGGAATGTTCTTGTAAGATTTAAAAAACCACAGAAGGCCATTACACCTGGTCAGGCCGTTGTCTTCTATGATGGAGATGTGGTTATAGGCGGTGGGTGGATAAAGGAGAGTCTGTGATTCAGACATTAGACCATAGACATCAGACATTAGACTGAAGAGGGGGAAGTGCCAGGGATTACACAATTGGAGAGTCTGGTGTCTGAATTGCAGAAAGGAGAGTATCTGAGAAGTGATAAAGGATAGTATATTAGGGACCATTGGCAGGACGCCTTTAGTGAAAATAGACCGTATGAATCCCAACAAAGGGGTTACGCTGATGGCCAAGATAGAGAGCGCTAACCCAAGTGGGAGCCTTAAAGACAGGGTAGCCTGTTATATAATCTCCAAAGCAGAGCAAGAAGGAATTCTGACCAGGGATAAGATTATCCTGGAATCCACCAGTGGCAATATGGGTATCAGCCTTGCAATGGTAGCTGCTGTGAAGGGCTACAGGGTGGCGGTTACCTTGCTGGAATCTGCAAGCATTGAAAAAAGAAATTTGTTGGAGTGTTATGGAGTAAAGGTCTTCATTATACCTGCCGAAAAGGGACCGGATGGGGCAAGGGATGAAGCCATGAGACTCTATAAACAGTATCCGGAGAAATACTTTTTGGTGGGGCAGAATTTCAACAAGAATAATGTCCTGGCGCATTATGAGACCACGGGCAGGGAGATATGGAAGGATACCAATGGAGAGGTTGATTGCTTTGTGGCCGGAATAGGCACCTCTGGTACTATAATAGGGGTGGGCAAAAGGCTGAAGGAGATGAACCCCAAGGTCAAAATCATTGGGGTAGAGCCTTATCCTAACCATAAGGTCTATGGCTTAAAAAACCTTGAACAGTCCCGGATACCTGAGATATATGACCGGAGATGGGTAGATGAGATTATCAGGGTCTCAGATGAGGAAGCGATAAAAACAGCCAGGGACTTGGTTAGAAAAGAGGGTATCTTAGTAGGGATTAGTTCAGGAGCGGTCATATCAGCAGCCCTTGAAAAGATTAAAGCATTGGATAAGGGCAAGATGGTTGCCCTATTGGCAGACAGTGGCGAGAGATACCTATCCACCGGTTTCTATACAGGTAAGGTTTGAAAAAGATAGCTATTGCAACTCTAGGATGTAAGGTTAATAGATATGATTCTGCCGTAATCCACAAGCTTCTGGAAGTGGCCGAATTTAGTTTTGTGCCGTTTGACCAACAAGCGGATGTCTATATAGTAAATACCTGTACTGTTACGAAGAGGGCAGACTATCAATCCCGTCAACTTATACGAAGATCCCATAGATTAAATCCAGATGCCTTGATAATAGTTACCGGATGTTATGCTCAGAGGTCTCCTCAGGAGATAAAAAAGATTCAAGGAGTGGATTATACAGTTGGAATTGGTAAGAAGGAAAGAATTCTCGATCTTATCAATGGCTCTCCAAGGAAGGAAGTTCCTCTTGAAATAACCAATGACATACCCGCCTTCCCTGAACACACAAGGGCATTTCTAAAGGTTCAGGATGGCTGTGATTCTTACTGTTCTTACTGCATTGTCCCCTATGCCCGGGGAAGGAGCAAAAGCCTCCGAAAAGAAGATGCCATAAGGAGTATATCTAAACTGGCAGAGCTGGGATATAGAGAGATAGTACTTACCGGAATCCACTTGGGTTCTTACGGGTTGGATATAAAACCACCTTCCAATTTGACAAATCTACTCAGATCAATTGAGCATGAAGGCATCTCTTGCAGGATTAGACTGAGCTCTATTGAACCGACTGAATTCGATGACGATCTGATAGCCCTAATATCATCTTCACCGATAATCTGTAATCACCTGCATATCCCTCTGCAGAGCGGGGACGATGAAGTACTGAAAAGGATGAATAGACCTTACTCTTCTGAACTCTTTAAGGAACTGGTAAAGAAGCTCGTTTCAGCCATACCTGATTTGAATATAGGGGTTGATGTCATAGTAGGTTTCCCTGGAGAATCCCATGAGAATTTTACCAATACCGTGAATGTAATTGAGGAGCTTCCTATAGGATACATCCATGTCTTTCCATATTCCAGACGGCCCGGGACTCCTGCTGCTGACTTTCCAGATCAGGTAGACAGTAAGACTATAAAAAAGAGGGGAAAAATACTACGATCCCTCGGAAACATGAAGAGAGAAGAATTCTACAGGAGATTTCTTGGAAAGAGGCTTTCGATCCTGGTCGAATCAAAAAAGGATGTGGGCACGAAATATCTGAAAGGGTTTTCCCGAAACTACATCCCTGTGTTGATAGATGTAGGGGAGGACATGGTGAACAAGGAAATCCCCATTATAGTCACAGGGGTTCATGATGGGAAGGTCTTTGGAACACCAGTTTAAGGGAGTTATAAGATGGACAAATACCAGATGCTTAAGGGTGAATCAGAGAAGTTAAGAAAGGAAATCCAGGAATGGAAAGAAATAGTAGAGGATTTTATTGAAGAGGCTGAAATTGGAATTCTTATTTTGGATAAAGATCAAAGAATCATAAGGTGTAATAAAAAATTAGAAAAGAATATTAAGGTAGCGAAAGAAAGACTGTCAAACCGAACGATGTACGAAGCATTTCCTAAAAATATGATGAAGCCCCCCCTTTTTGCTGTCCATAGAAATATGATTGAAAACAATGCGTCTTATGATCTAAACTTTGACTTGTATATACCTAATGTGAATGATGGAAAAAGCACATTTCGTATGAGAGGGATCCCCTTATGTAAGAATAAGGGATATGTGATCTTTGTAGACAGGGAAGACAGCTTTTATGAAACAAAAAGGGAAATGAAAGAAAAGACCAAGGACTTGAAACTCTCAACAAACTTTCTCTACCACCTGATAGATGCATCTCCGAGCGCTGTTATCTCTATCGATACGGATGACAGGATTATCAGTTTTAATAAGACTGCTGAAGATATATATGGATTTAAAGCGTCAGAAGTAATAAAAAGTAGATATTGCTTTTTATTCTCCCAAGAGGATAGAGAGAGGATCAAAGAGATAGTCTTATCTGATAATTCTCATTGGCAAGGTGAAATGATCGGTCTGAGAAAAGATGGCTCAGATTTTCCAACGAAATTCAGCATCTCCAAGGTTGTAGATGAAGATGGAAATAGGATAGCGCTACTCTTCTTAATCGAAGATATTACGGAAAAGAAGAAGCTCAGACAGAGTTTGATACAATCAAAGAAAATGGCGGATTTGGGAGAGATGATTGAAGGGCTTGCCCACCAGCTTAATAACCCTTTGGTGGGTGTTGTCAACATGGCGGATATTCTCACAAGAAGGGTGGAGAAGGATGCCCCGACCTTCGAATTAGTAAAAACTATAGGAGAGGCTGCCAATGAGTGTCGAAAGATTACCAACAGCCTTCTCAAATTTTCGAAAAAGCCCAAGTCTGTGTTGTCAGAATTGGATTTAGTTCAAACCATAGAAAACTCCCTTCTATTGGTAAAGCGGCAATCGTTCTTAAACGGGATTGGTATCATAAAGAAGTACGCCCGTAACATCTCAAAAATTCTAGGTGATGAGACACAACTGCAGCAGGCCTTTTTGAATGTCATTATCAATGCTGTCCAGGCCATGCTGAATGGTGGAGATCTGAGGATAGAGGCAAAAAACAGTAAGGGAACGAGGTTAGGCCGTCACAATGGTTTTGTAGATGTAAGTTTTATTGATACAGGGGTTGGAATACCCAGGGAAAATCTGGATAAGATTTTCGACCCGTTCTTTACCACCAAAGACTCGGATAACGGGACAGGGCTAGGTTTGAGCATAGCGTACACGATAGTAAAAGAACATAATGGCAAGATCGATGTCGACAGCGTCGAGGGCAAAGGAACGACCTTTACTATAAGATTACCAGTCCAAAATGTGCAATAGAGATTTTTTCTAGGATGTGTTTTATGGAGTTACCTGAAAAGATATTGATAGTGGATGATGAGAAGTACACCCGCAGTTATTTTGAAGTCCTCTTAAGGGAGGCAGGATATACAACTGAGTCAGTTACCAGTGGTTACGAGGCAATAAAGAGGTGTGAGGAAGATACGTTCGACCTTGTTCTCCTCGACATTAGAATGCCTGATGCAGATGGGATTGAGGTTCTCAAACGGTTAAAAGAGATAGATTTTGAGCTTTCAGTAATCATGATTACAGCCTACGGAACATTGGAGAATGTGATTGAAACTATGAAGATAGGGGCATGTGATTTTCTTACAAAGCCCTTCGAAGACTCGAATAAGGTTCTGATAAGTATAAAGAATGGATTATCTCAGAGAAGGTTAAAAAAGGAAAATATCTATCTCAAGCGCCAACTGGACTTTCAGGTATCCGGCATAGTGGGTAAGAGCACAAAAATGCAGGCGATCTTCGAGTTGATAAGAAAATCGGCCTCGGTAAACTCCAATGTATTAATAGAGGGGGAAAGTGGAACAGGCAAAGAACTCGTCGCTCGTGCCGTCCATCAGAACAGTCCAAGACGTAACAAAAGGTTTTTAGGGATAAACTGTACGGCATTACCCGAAAACCTGCTGGAGAGCACCCTCTTTGGATATGAAAAAGGGGCATTTACCGGTGCCTATAAAACCACAAAAGGGTACTTTGAAGAGGCAGACGGAGGAACGCTTTTCCTGGATGAGATCGGCGAGACAAGCCTGTCTTTCCAGGTCAAATTGCTGAGGGTCTTACAGGATCGAGAATTTATCAGGGTAGGAGGCACTAAAACCATCCCGATAGATATCAAGTTTATTTCTGCCAGTAGCAGTGATCTTCACAAGAGGGTAGACTCTGGGAGTTTTCAGCTTGCCCTCTATTATAGACTGAACGTAATAAGGATTTCACTTCCTCCCCTGAGGGAAAGAATCGACGATATTCCCCTTCTGGTAGACCATTTTTTGAAGAAATACACAAATATAATGGAGATCGAGAAAAAGGATATATCCCCTGATGCACTGGATATTCTTGTTAATTACCGATGGGAAGGTAATGTTCGAGAACTCGAAAATATAATCGAGAGGGCTATCGTTTTTCAACCAGAGAAGACCATAACAGTGCAAGATTTACCTCAATATATAATAGAGGATTCGAAAGATAAATATAAAAAAGGGCTCTCATTATCTTCCTTTAATAAGGTCAGAGAGGAGTTCGAAAAAAGCTACATACGGGAGCTCTTAAATAAAACAAAGGGGAATCTAAACGAGGCCGCTACCCTTGCAGTATTACACCCGTCTACGCTCTACCGTAAGATGAAACGATATAAAATCTAGCGAACCTTCTCATCCTGACTTGCA
>JBAZOX010000178.1:0-5536 GCA_041648535.1 Desulfobacteria bacterium
AAAAAACCTATCCCCCTGAAAGGGAAATCGCTTCTGAGGAAGAAAGGGTAGGGGTTTTTGTCTGTAGATGCGGGACAAATATAGCAAGGGTTGTAGATGTCCCTGAGGTAGCCGAATATGCCAAAACGCTCCCCGGGGTTGTTCATGCTGAAGAGAATCTCTTTACGTGTTCTACCGACACCACCAGTAATATGATAGATATTATAAAGGAAAAGGGTATAAACAGAGTAGTTGTGGCATCATGCACTCCAAGAACCCACGAACCCCTTTTCCAGGATACCCTGAGAGAGGCTGGACTTAACAAGTACTTGTTTGAAATGGCAAATATCAGGGATCAATGTTCCTGGGTTCATGCGAATCACCCCGCCGAGGCTACTGAGAAGGCAAAGGATTTAATCCGGATGGCCGTGTCCAGAGCCAATACATTGGAGCCTTTGCAGGAACTTCCTTTCAACGTTATTCCCCGTGGTCTTGTCGTGGGAGGGGGGGTAACTGGTATGACCGCTGCCCTTTCTTTGGCTTCTCAAGGGTACGAGACCTACCTTGTTGAAAAGACGAGTGAGCTTGGTGGTAATGCCAGGGATCTGCATTACACTCTGGATGGAATGGAGCCCGGTAAGCATGTTGAATACTTGATTCAACAGGTAGAGAACCAGGATAGGATAAAGGTCTTTAAAGATTCCCATATAGTTGAATTCTCCGGTCATGTAGGAAACTTTAAGACCAGGGTTTCCACTGGCGGGGACTTAAATGAGTTGGAACATGGTGTGGTGATAATTGCTACAGGAGGGATTGAGTACAGACCAACAGAGTACCTCTACGGGCAAGATGAAAGGGTATTGACCCAGCGAGAATTGGAAAAGAAGATAGTGGCCTCTAAAGAGGAGTTTAAGGATATAAAAAATGTTGTCATGATTCAATGCGTAGGTTCCAGAGACGATGCACACCAGTTCTGTAGCAGGGTGTGTTGCACAGAGGCAGTAAAGAATGCCATTAAGCTTAAGGAGATTAACCCGGATATTAATGTTTATGTCCTTTACAGGGATATAAGGACATATGCCTTCAAGGAACTTTACTATAAAAAAGCAAGAGAGGCCGGTGTAGTATTTGTCCGATACGATGCAGATAGAAAACCGAAGGTTACCTCTTCCAGCAGCCGGCTTGAGTTGGAGGTATTCGATGAAACCCTGGGAGCAGAGATTACTTTAAAACCAGATTGCCTTGTGTTAAGTGCGGGAATCCATCCCCGTCCTGATGCTCCCGACCTGGCCACCACATTTAAGCTGCCCCTCAATATGGACGGCTATTTTCTGGAAGCCCATATGAAGTTGCGGCCATTGGATTTCTCCAATGATGGCATATATTTATGTGGATTAGCCCATTCACCGAAATTCATAGAGGAAAGCATATCTCAAGCCAGGGGAGCAGTTGCCAGAGCCTGTACGGTTCTCTCTAAAGATCAGATGTATGTGAGCGGGATGATATCAGTGGTTGATCAGGAGAGGTGCGCTGCGTGTCTTACCTGTGTCAGGGTATGCCCCTTTGATGTTCCGTCTATAAATGAAGAGGGAGTGGCAGTAATAGAAGCTGCATCATGCCAGGGATGTGGTATCTGTGCTTCGGCCTGTCCGAGGAAGGCCATAAGCCTTCAGAATTACAAGGACAATCAGGTTCTGGCAAAGTGTGCGGTTTTGTGCTAATTTAGGGTAACTGCTCAGGTGGATAGGCTGTAGACTGTTAGCCTGTAGCCTAACAGCCTTCAGCCTACAGTCTAAACAACCTGAGTAGTAACAATTTGGGTAAAAAAGGAAGACGATATATGAATGAATTTGAGCCGAAAGTTGTTGCCTTTTGCTGTCAGTACTGTGCCTATTCTGCTGCAGATTTAGCAGGTTCCATGAGGCTCCAGTACTCCCCAAACGTCAGGATTGTAAAGCTCATGTGTACCGGTAAGGTAGACGTAATACATTTGTTAAAGGCGTTTGAAGGTGGGGCAGATGCTGTCTTTGTTGCCGGGTGAGAGGAAGGAGAATGTCATTTCCTGGAAGGAAATCTGAGGGCAAAGAAACAGGTGCAATACGCCAAAAAGCTGCTGGATGAGGTTGGCATTGACAATAGAAGGGTAGAAATGTTCAATATGGGTGCATCAGATGCCCAAAAATTTACAGGTGCGGCAGATGAGATGACAGAAAGGGCAAGAGAACTTGGTCCGAATCCATTAAGGGCAAAAAAACCGTGAGTCGTGAATCGTGAATGGTGAATGGTTTACGATTCACGATTTACGACTTACGATTCACGATTTACGAAGTTGAGAGGTGAAGGTATGATTGTAGCGGATAGAAAACCACTGGAACAGATCTCTTCAATGATTGAAGGTAACAACAAGATATTAATAGTTGGTTGTGGTGAATGTGTTTCAGTCTGTATGGTTGGAGGAGAAAAAGAGGTTGAGATACTTGCTTCTCAACTCCGAATGGCGGCAGGAAAAGAAGGAAAGAAAATAGAGCTTGGAGAAGCAACCTTAGAAAGACAGTGCGATAAAGAATACCTGGAACTCCTGAAGGACAAGATAGAGAATTATGATGTGGTTGTGTCTATGGCATGCGGCGCTGGAGTTCAATTTTTGGCTGAGATGTATGACCATAAGATAGTCCTTCCCGCAACGAACACCAGATTCATAGGTGTCACAGAGGGGGAAGGGATATGGACAGAAAGATGCAGGGCATGCAGCGATTGTGTGCTGGCTGAGACAGGTGGAATCTGCCCTGTTACTATATGCGCCAAGGGCCTTTTAAACGGCCCCTGTGGCGGTACAAATGATGGGAAATGTGAGGTAGATAAGCAAAAAGACTGTGCATGGACCCTCATATATAATAGGTTAAACAAACTTGGCAGACTCGACAGTATCCGAGAGATATTTCCTGCGAAGAAATACAATGTTCAAACCAGACCCGGGCGGAGAATCCACGAAGCTTTCAAAGAAAAGGAGTAATTCATGGCAAAGTCATTTAAAGAGGCTCTTGAATCCGGAAAATTTGTTGTAACCGCAGAGGTAGGTCCCCCTAAGGGAACCGATATAGAAGAGATGCTTCACCATATAGATCTCCTTAAAGACAAAGTGGACGGCCTCAACGTTACTGATAATCAGAGTTCGGTAATGAGGCTTTCGTCTATATCCGTATCTCATATAATTAAGGAAAAGGGCGGAGAACCCATCCTTCAAATGACGTGCAGAGACAGAAACAGGCTGGCATTAGAATCGGATTTGATCAGTGCAAATATTTTGGGTGTAGACAATGTTCTCTGTTTAACCGGAGATTATATAACTGTGGGCGATCATGTGGAGGCTATGCCCGTCTTTGATCTTGATTCAGTGCTCTTGCTTAAGACTGTTAGACTACTTGAAAGTGGGAAAGACTCGGGAGGAAATGAATTAAAGGGGGCAGCCAAGTTCTGTGCCGGGGCTATCGTAACCCCTGAGGCCAACCCCATTGAACCTCAACTTCTTAAGTTTGAGAAAAAGATAAAGGCCGGTGCCGAGTTCTTCCAGACTCAGGCCATATATGATTTGGACAATTTTAAAAAATTTATGAAGTATGCACGGCAGTTCAATGTAAAGATACTCGCGGGCATAGTGCTTCTTGTCTCCTCAGGTATGGCAAAGTATATGAACGCCAACGTGCCCGGGATTTTCGTTCCCAAGGATTTAATCGATGAAATGGCAGGCGCCGAAAAGGGAAAGGCACTGGAAAAGGGTATCGAAATAGCAGGACGTATGATTAAAACCCTCAAAGATGAGAATATTTGTGATGGGGTACATATAATGGCTATAGGGAAAGAAGGGAAAGTGCCTGACATCCTGGCGGCTGCCGGTCTTGCTTAAAAGATTGTAGGCCTAGAGAGAGAATTATGTCCGACGAATCCGAATTGCAGATACTGACCCAACGGGCGGAAAAACCCAATTTTCTGACCCAGACCAGGTTCGATGAACTCAACCTTCTCCCAGAGGTTTTGGCCGGACTGCAAGACGCAGGTTTAACTTACTGTACCCCGATTCAGGCTCATGTCCTGCCCGTATCTCTGACCGGCCGAGATGTAGCTGGCCAGGCTCAGACTGGTACCGGCAAGACGGCAGTCTTTCTGGTGACCGTCTTCACCAAGCTTTTGGCACTGCCTAAGCGAAAAACCAACCTGCCTTCAGCTCTTATCGTTGCTCCTACCCGGGAATTGGCACTCCAGATATACGAGGACGCAATGGTTCTGGGCAGTCACACAGGTTTGAGCCTGGCCCAGGTGGTCGGAGGCATTGACTATCACAAGCAGGCTGAGACCCTCCGTCAAGGAGCAGATATCGTCATCTGTACCCCCGGCCGGATCATAGATTATTTAAAGCAGGGCATCTTCAAAACCACCGGCATTAAAGTCGTAGTCATAGATGAGGCGGACCGCCTCTTTGACCTTGGTTTTACCAAAGATATGCGCTACATCCTACGTAACCTTCCCCATTATGAGAAAAGACAGTCCATGCTCTTCTCCGCCACCCTCTCCTACCGCGTACTGGAACTGACCTATGATTACATGAACCTGCCCGAGTTTATCTCCGTTACGCCGGAAGAGGTGACTGTGGAAGGAATTGAACAGTTCCTGTTCCACGTTGGCAAAAAGGAGAAACTCCCTTTACTCCTGGGTTTGCTAAAGAGGGAGGACTTGATCCAGGTACTTATCTTTGTCAATACCAAGGCCGGAGTGGAGTGGCTCACCCGGAAACTCAAGGGTAACGGGTGGCCGGCCGAGGGCATCACCGGTGACTTGCCTCAACGCAAACGACTAAGTCTGATGAAACGATATAAGGAAGGAAGCATCAAGATTCTGGTGGCTACTGATGTTGCCTCGCGGGGGATTCATGTGGAGGATATAAGCCACGTCATTAATTACGATCTCCCCCAGGATGTAGATAACTATCTCCACAGAATAGGCAGGACTGCCAGGGCAGGCAAGACCGGGCGAGCTCTGACGCTCGTATGCGAGGATTACGTATTTCGCCTGAAGCCTCTCGAGGAGATGCTGGGTTATAATATCCCTGTAGTCTGGCCCGAAGACGAATGGTTTATAAAAGACAAATCCAGGCCGTTTTCAATGGATGGAGGAAGGCCGAGAAAAAGCCCCCCGCATGAACACAGCCGTGGCCGTGGATGGGAGAAGGAGAGACCTGTCTACAGGAAGACCCCGAATAAGGCTAATGCCGGTTTTGAACCCAGAGTTATGTCTGAGTTGCCCCCTGAGCCAAAGTCCGCTGCCGATTCCAAATCGCCGACAGCCCAAAACGAACTTCCCAAGAAAAAGAAACGCTACCGCAGAAAAAAAACCCAGACCCAGACGGGTGGAACCCCCGAATCGTCAAATGGTCAAGGTTAGTCATCAAATAGATATATTTGTATTTCAAACCGACTTTGCCTTATCCAACCAATTCCTTACCAACTCCACCACTGCCTCATAGACCGCATCCCGCTAGCCCTGGGCGAGGTTAAGGATGTCG
>JBAZOX010000179.1:0-5454 GCA_041648535.1 Desulfobacteria bacterium
ATCCATTCCAGAGATCGACACCATCCATGCAGAAACCAAGCCATTCGTCTTCCTGACAAGCAACAATACAAGAGAATTGAGCGAGGCTCTGAAACGTCGTTGCCTACACCTCTATATCCCCCTCCCTGACCCTAAGCTTGAAAGAGAGATCATCCGTATTCGGGTGCCCGGCATTTCAGAAAAGCTCAGAATCCAGCTGGTTTCCTTTATCCAACAGCTGAGGGAACTGGATATAAAGAAAATCCCTTCTATAAGCGAGACTATTGACTGGGCCAGAGTATTGCTCCTTCTTCATGCAGATAAACTGAGTGCGGATTTGATTAGCGAAACTCTCCATATCATCTTGAAATTTGAAGGGGATATTAAGATAGCTGAAGAACATCTCTATGAGATGACCAGGAGAGCTATAAAAGAGGCTGCAATCTGAGAAAATGGAACAAATTCTAAAGGATTTTATCTCGGCGCTTCGCAGTTCCGGGGCGAGAATATCCATACCAGAGACTATTGATGCGATGAATACCGTGAAGCTGACAGGTTATCATGACAGGGAAGTTTTTAAAGATTCTCTATCTGCTGTCCTGGCAAAATCCTTTCACGAAAAGGAAATCTTTGAGGAGTGCTTTTATAGATTCTTTTCCTTTGACACCTTCTCGGAAAACATAGGTGATTCCCCAGAGAGCCTTGCACCAGAGGTCATGGAAGAGATTTCTCCCCTTTCTCAGATGATCCTCTCCGGCAATCTTGGAGGGCTTGCTTCTTCAATAAGAGAGGCGGCACGGGAAGTCCATATAACAGGGATACGGTTTTTTACACAGAAAGGGCTCTACATCCATAGAATTCTACGTCATATGGGAATGGACAAACTGAAGCTAGATGTGAAACACTTTTTTCAGCAGGGTACTTTTTCTTCCAAACAGATGGCTGAAAAACTGGAGAAGGGCAAAGACTACCTCTTTGAAAATGTAAAGGATTTTGTAGAGCAGCAATTTGCCTTGTTTTCCACTTCGGTAACAGAGAACTTACTTGAAGATTACCTGAAGAGTATCAAGCTGTCCAATTTAGAGCAGCGAGATTTTCACCGCATGCATTCCATTATCCAGAAGATGGTGAAACGTCTTAACGACCTGCATTCAAGAAGAAGAAAAACCTCCAAAAGAGGCCAGCTTGATTTCAGGAAAACCCTAAGGAACAACATCAGTTATCAAGGCCTCCTTTTTGATATCCAGTGGAAAAAGAAGAAGGTTGACCGCCCGGATATTGTCGCTATATGTGATGTCAGTCGTTCTGTTGAAACCGTGGCAAGATTTCTATTGTTGTTTCTATACAGCCTTAATAAATCACTTGCCAGGATACGGACATTTATTTTCTGCTCTAATCTTATAGAGGTAACCCATATTTTTGATGAATATCCTGTTGAAGAGGCCCTGGTAAAGCTACAAGGCGGTATGGGTTTGGGTATCGTACTTGGTCGGACAGATTATGGGCAGGCATTTCGTGATTTCGAGGAAAGCTGGCCTCACCTCATCACCAGGAAGACAACAATACTCATCCTGGGGGATGCACGGAATAATTACGGCGACTCTCAAACCGGTATCCTGAAATTGATGCATGAAAGGGGCAAGAGGCTTATCTGGCTAAACTCCGAGCCACGGTCGTTCTGGGGTACAGGCGATTCAGAGATGAAGAAATACCTCCCCTACTGCCATCTTGCCAGAGAATGCAATACAGTGCATCACCTGGAAAGAGTGGTGGATTCCCTTTTGTCACTGGCATTGTAGACGCAGATTGAAAGGGAGAAGATAAAATCGTAAAAAGTCAAAAATCAGACGGCACAGTAAAAAGCTCCAGATGCAAGGCGCGCAAATCCGAAGGAATGAGGCGTACTTACCTGTACGCTGCAATGACTGAGGACGCAGCGGAACGCCGCAGATGGACTTTTTACGAAGCCGTAAAAGAAAGGGGTTATTAGATGGCTGAGGGAGTGATAGTTGAAACGGACTTAAAAGGTCTCAAACTTTTGGGAAGAGGAAAAGTTAGGGACATCTACGATCTTGGTGAGCATCTGTTGATAGTAGCAACGGACAGGATTTCTGCCTTTGATGTAATTATGCAGAACGGCATCCCGGATAAAGGGAAAACACTAACCCAGATTTCAAAATATTGGTTCGAAGTTATGAAGGGTATAGCGCCTAACCATCTGGTATCTGTCAATGTTAGAGATTTCCCTCAAGAATGTCACAAGTACAAAGACATCCTGGAAGGAAGAAGTATGCTCGTGAAAAAGGCCACGCCTTTGCCTGTGGAGTGCGTGGTACGTGGGTATCTGGCAGGTTCTGCATGGGAGGAGTATCAGCAGGGAGGTACCGTATGTGGCATAAAACTTCCTCACGGGCTCCTGGAATCCTCCAAACTGGACGAACCCATATTTACCCCATCCACCAAGGCAGAGAAGGGACACCATGACGAGAATATAACCGTTCAAGAGATGAAGAAAATTATAGGGAATAAGCTTGCAGATGAGGTAACCAGGATAAGCCTGGAGATATATAAAAAAGGATGTATCGTAGCGGAAGAAAAGGGAATAATCATTGCAGACACCAAGTTTGAATTTGGAATCTACAATGATGGATTGATGTTAATAGACGAACTCCTCACCCCGGATTCTTCCCGTTTCTGGCCTAAGGATGAGTATGAACCAGGCAAGGCTCAGAAGAGTTTTGATAAACAGTTTCTAAGAGACTACCTGCTTTCTATAAATTGGGATAAGACCCCCCCTCCCCCCGAATTGCCGGAAGACATAACAGAAAACACTAGGGAGAGGTATCTGGAGGCTTTAAAAAGACTGGTTGCATAAATAGCGACTTTGATTTCAGTGTTGCAAAAAATCTGTTAAGAGATTGTGTATTATTTTACAATGATTTACCCATATTAATACCCATATATTATTGCTATATTAGCCATATTTATGGTATAGTGCGTTTATGAAAAAAGTCCGTTTTGAATGGGATGAGCAGAAAGGTAAGGAAAACCAGGCAAAACACAATGTCTCTTTTTCATTAGCTCAACATGCTTTTCTTGATCCTAACCGTGTAATAGTCGAAGATGTTAACCATAGCACAGAAGAGGAACGATTTTACTGCATTGGCCGTGTAGGTGACAGCATAATGACTGTAAGGTTTACGTATAGAGATAATGTTATCCGCATTTATGGTGCGGGATATTGGAGAAAAGGGAGGAAAATATATGAAGACCAAAATAAAATACACCGAAGAACCAATGGGTGAATTGAGAGTCATTAAAGATTTTCTTCCTAGACCAGAACAGTTGGCATTGAAGGAAGAAAACGTCAAGATTACAATTTCCCTGAATAAATCAAGTGTTGAATTCTTCAAGAAAAAGGCTAAAGAGCAGCATACGTCATATCAGAAAATGATTCGACGACTTATAGATTGGTATGCTTCACAGCATCAAAAGAGCGAATAACAAACCACTCGTGCAGACGGCTGATAGCCGCCGCACAGTTCCAGGCATTCGGCAACCAAAGGAGATTGACAAAAGATTGGGGACGTTTTTGATTGAGTTTAATAAGTATGATAAGGGAAGGTAGATAGGTAATTGGAAGGAAGGAGCTATGCCAAGGCCTTTTGATACTCAGCAAATAGGTGTTCTTTCTTCATCCCATGGTCTATAAAATCCCATGGAAAGATTTCCTCAAAATATCTCTGCCTATATACATAAAAGTCGGGGTTTATGTCTGTCTCTCGAAATGCCTTTTTCCAATCTCCGCCGAACCTATATGCAGCAAGGGGGGATATTCGGGATATTCGGGGGACATAGTACTTCGGTTTAATCGGGGGACATAATACCAATTTCGGTGTAATCGGGGGGAAATTGGGACGCAACCCAATAAAAGGAGGATAAACGTATGCCAGTTATAGCCAGATTTTACGGCATTATAATCAAGATGTACTTCAGCCAAAGCGAACACGGAGTCCCTCACTTTCATGCAATTTATGGAGAGTTCAATGCTATTTTTGCTATCGAATCATTGGAGATGATTGAAGGGGATTTGCCGGGTAGAGCTCAACGGCTTGTCAAAGAATGGGCTGGCTTTTACCAAAAGGAACTGTTGGAAATGTGGAATCGTCAGGAATATAAGCAACTGCCAGGATTGGAGTAAATTGAACATGGAAAAGATACCAAAAATTAAAGCTGTACAACCCATAGGGGAAGCGCGATTACTTGTTACTTTCGAGGGCGGAATTAAGAAAATCTATGATTGTACTTCTCTTCTTTCCAGACCGCAGTTTCACTTGCTTGCGAGTCCTGCTTTTTTTAACGCTGTTCACGTTGATCCAGGAGGTTATGGTATTTCGTGGAGTGATGATATTGACCTGAGTGAATATGAACTGTGGACAAATGGGAAAGCAGCACCTAACAAATTGCTCAAGACGGACGTGGCAAAAATCCGCCACGCCGCTTAATTTTGCGTTGGGCTCCACAAAAATTGATATCGGCTCTATTCTGCAATATTCTATTAAGAGAAATACAGGAGGCAACATTATGTCAACGCTTATGGAAAAAGAAAAAGCACACAAACTCATTGATCGGATGCCCCCACAGGCTACATGGGATGATCTGACGCACGAAATTTACGTCCGGGAGACGATTGAGCGCGGGTTGGCCGACAGCAAGGCAGGCCGGACCAAGGACGTAAAAGAAGTCCGCTCGAAATACGGCTTGTCAGAATGAAAGTCCACTGGACAGATACAGCAGAGGGACATCTAATAACTTGCGCCCTAAAAATAACCCTTTCAAATAATCCAATTAATGTGTATAATATGGCCGATATATACACATAGGAGGCAAGAAATGAGAACGAACGTAGTCGTAGATGACGATCTGATGGAATCCGCCCTTAAGTTATCCGGCCTCAAAACAAAAAAGGATGCCATAGAAGAGGGATTGAAGCTGTTGGTGCAACTGAAACGTCAGAAAGAAATTAAGCGTTTTCGAGGAAAACTCAAATGGTCTGGCAATCTCGACGAGATGAGGTTAGACAAATGATTCTCGTTGATTCGTCCGTCTGGGTCGACTACTTCAACGGCAATAAAACGTCTCAGACGGATTGGCTGGATTCTTCACTTGGAAATACACCCATCATCATAGGTAATCTTATCCTTACCGAAGTTCTTCAGGGATTCCAAAGCGATAAAGACTTCAAGATAGCAAGGGATATTCTCTTAGGTATCCCATTTATGTCTATGGGGGGACAGGTATTAGCCATAGAGAGCGCTATGAACTATAGATATTTGAGGAGGAAAGGCATAACAGTCAGGAAGACCATAGATGTCATTATTGGAACTTTCTGTATCCACCACCAACTAACATTGTTGCATGACGACAGTGATTTCGACTCGATGGTTAAATTCTTAGGCTTGGAGATAATCGACA
>JBAZOX010000180.1:0-5433 GCA_041648535.1 Desulfobacteria bacterium
ATATCAGTGAACCCACAGTTTCTAAGGTTCTTTTCCAGTACAGGCAAGACATGCCGACTACTCTCGATAAAGACTGCTTTCAATGCCCCCCGACTTAATGCCTCTATTCCTAAATTCCCAGTACCTGCAAATAAATCCAAAACCTCCTTATCTTTGAAATAACCAGGCAGTATATTAAAGATCGATTCTTTGACCTTGTCAGCGGTGGGACGTGTATTTAACCCCTTGTCAGAGAGTAGCTTCCTTCCCTTGGCTTTACCACCGATAACTCTCAATGATTTATCACTGTATTGAGGTTTATTGATTTTTAAGTATGAAGTAGGCGAAATCTTAACATATAAATGAGTTTTGTCAAGAGCTATTAAGTTGGATTAAATAGGTTTAAAAAGATATTTGAGGATAGGAGGAATCATGGGGCCAAGGATTAAGCCCAACCTGACTATAGATTGGGCATAGGATATTATTTATGGCTTCCCGGGTAGAATTTCTGGGCAAGCACCACATAGTGTGCCTAATAAAGTAAAAAGGCCCAATCCAAAAGGAATGGGCATTATCTTTAAAATGGCTCCCCGGGTAGGATTCGAACCTACGACCTAGTGGTTAACAGCCACCCGCTCTGCCGGTTGAGCTACCGGGGAGTAATGGAGAACTAAATTTTATGAGATCTTTGCACAATCTGCCTAGAGCTTTGCAGAAGGGTACTTTTCCAAATCTCTCTTTTATAATAAAAAATGGACTATATTAAGTATCCTCTTCCTTCTCCTTTGTCAAGGATTTTTTAAGAGAGTTTTTTGTCTTCCTCTTCATGGATATGATCTGTTTGTTCTGCCATCCGTTTGTAGATATCGTATCTCTCCCTCATCTCTCCTTCGGCTTTTTGGAAGAGCGTTTTTGCATTCTCCGGAAAGGTCTTTACAAGGCTGGAATAACGCACCTCACCCATAAGAAATTCTCTAAAATTACCCTTTGGGTCTTTTGAATCAAGGATAAAGGGATTTTTACCCTCTTCTTTCAGTTTTGGGTTGTAACGATAGAGGGGCCAGTAGCCTGATTCCACGGCCAGCTTTTGTTCATTTTGACTTTTGCCCATGTCGATCCCGTGATTGATACAGGGGGAATAGGCTATGATCAGAGATGGTCCAGGGTAGCTCTCTGCCTCTGACAGCGCCTTTATGAGCTGATTCTTGTTTGCACCCATGGCAACAGAGGCGACATAAACATACCCGTACGTCATTGCCATTCTTCCAAGGTCTTTTTTACTAATCGGTTTGCCACTGGCAGCATATTTGGCAACAGCTCCTGTGGGTGTTGATTTAGAGGATTGACCGCCGGTATTGGAATATACCTCAGTGTCCAATACCATGATGTTTATATCATGACCCAGTGCAATGACATGGTCTAACCCACCATAACCGATATCATAGGCCCAGCCGTCACCGCCAAAAACCCAGATCGATTTTTTGACGAGAAGATCGCTCATATCTGAGATATCAAGAATTAACTCATTCACCGCACCTCGACTGTCCAGCAGATATTTTTCAATAACTTCCTCTATTTTATGACCGTACTCCCTTGACTTATCTGCATCATTCATGTTCTCCAGCCATCCCTGAAATGCCTGCTTAAGCTCTTTTGATATATCCAGGTTAAGGGCTTCCCGAATCATCTGTGCCAGCTTTTCTCGTCTCTGGGTTACTGCCAGCTCCATTCCAAAGCCATACTCCGCATTGTCCTCGAAAAGAGAGTTTGCCCAGGCAGGACCATGTCCTTTCTCATTGACGGTGTAAGGACAGGTGGGAGCAGATCCGCCATAGATGGAAGAACAGCCTGTAGCGTTGGCAATCATCATACGATCCCCGAAGAGTTGTGTAACAACCTTTATGTATGGTGTTTCACCACATCCCGGACATGCCCCTGAGAACTCAAACAGGGGCTGACGGAATTGGCTGCCCTTCACCGATGAGACTGACATCAGGTTGTCTAGAACAGGAAGCTCTGTCGAAAACTTATGGTTGGGAATCTGGGTGTCTGTTTGTGTGACCAGCGGCTTCATAATCAGGGCCTTCTTCTTGGCCGGACAGATGTCAGCACAGTTGCCGCAGCCCACACAATCAAGAGGGCTAACCTGAATTCGGTATCTCAATCCCTCCAATTCCGTTCCTTTGCCTTCAACAGTCGTAAAATCTTTGGGGGAGTTGCGGAGGTCTTTCTCCCGGGCCAGGACTGGACGAATTACGGCGTGAGGGCATACAAAAGAACACTGGTTGCACTGGATACACTCGTCTTTCTGCCATTCCGGCACATTGATGGCAACCCCCCGTTTTTCATATCTGGTAGTGCCTGTAGGGAAGATACCATCCGGACTGAAGGCGCTGACAGGAAGCTTATCTCCCTGCTGGGCAAGCATAGGTCTTACCACATCCTTCACAAATTCAGGCTCGTCTTCTTCAAGATATGCCTCCTGACCCGCACTGGCCCAGGACTTTGGAACCTTGATCTTTTTCAGGGCACTGACGGTTTTGTCCACAGCATCAATATTCATTCGGACAATTTCGTCGCCTTTTTTCCCGTATGTCTTTTTAATAGCGTCCTTCACGTATTTAAAGACTTCCTCGGGAGGGATAACATTGGCTATCTGAAAAAACGCCGTCTGCATGATCATGTTAATACGTCCACCCAGACCGAGTTCGGAAGCGATTTTAACGGCATCTATATTGTAAAAGCTAAGCCTTTTCTGAGCAATGGTTCTCTTCATATGATTGGGAAGCTCGTTCTCCATTTCCTTAAGGCTCCAGGATGAGTTGAGGAGAAAGGATCCTTCTTCTCTGATCCCTTCCAGGATATCATACTGGTTCACAAACGCAGGATTATGACACGCAATAAAATCGGATTTGGTTAACAGATACGGTGATTGGATCTTATGGGGCGAAAATCTGAGGTGAGACATGGTTATGCCGCCGGATTTTTTTGCATCATAAGCAAAATAACCCTGTGAAAACATATCCGTATTCTCACCGATAATTTTTATTGCGTTCTTATTGGCACCAACGGTTCCATCGGCGCCCAGTCCCCAGAACTTGCATCGCACAGTCCCCTTTGGGGATGGGTCTATTTCGGTATCCAAATCAAGGGAGGTGTAAGTTACGTCATCTACGATACCCACTGTAAAATGGTTTTTGGGTACAGATGATCGCAGGTTATCAAAAACGGCCTTTACCATGGTAGGTGTAAAATCCTTGCTGCCGAGTCCATATCTGCCGCCCACAACAGCAGGGGCATCCTCCCTGTTATAGAAGACTGTGCATACATCCTGAAAAAGAGGCTCCCCTAAAGCCCCTGGTGACTTTGTCCTGTCCATAACGGCAATCCTTCTGGCTGTGGCTGGAAGCGCCCTTAAAAAGTGTTCTACCGAAAAGGGGAGATACAGTCTGACCTTGACAAGGCCAACCCTTTGGCCCAGTCCGTTCAGGTAATTGACCGTTTCTTCGATAACATCACAACTGGATGCCATGGAAATGATTATTCTGTCTGCCTCGGGATCTCCAACATAATCGAAAAGGTTGTACGAACGGCCTACGAGTGCTCCCACCTTTTTCATTTCATCCTGAACAATGTATGCAACCTGATCGTAAAAAGGATTGGCAGCCTCTCGGTTCTGGAAAAATATGTCCGGATTCTGCGCAGTCCCCCTGAGCTGTGGGTGCTCAGGGTTCATTGCCTGGGTTCTGAAATCATCGATAGCATCCCAGTCTACAAGCTCAGCCATGTCGGAATAATCGATTATATCTATTTTCTGTACCTCCGATGAAGTTCGGAATCCGTCAAAGAAGTGGACAAAGGGAAGGCTCGAACGAATGCTGGCAAGGTGAGCTACCAGTCCCAGGTCCATTATCTCCTGGACAGAGGACGATGCCAGCAGACAAAAACCTGTCTGTCTGACGGCGTTTATATCCGAATGGTCTCCGAATATGGAGAGGGCATGGGCAGCAATAGCACGGGCCGAAACGTGAAAAACCGTAGGCATAACTTCACCGGATATCTTGTACATATTTGGTATCATTAACAGCAGGCCCTGGGATGCTGTAAATGTAGTTGCCAGAGCCCCTGCAGAGAGCACTCCATGCACAGCGCCTGCGGCACCGGCTTCTGACTGCATCTCCACCATCTTCATGACCTGCCCAAATATATTCTTCCGTCCATAGGCCGCCCATTCATCACAGTATTCACCCATACTACTTGAAGGGGTAATTGGGTAGATTGCTGCCACTTCACTCATGGCATAGGCCACATGGGCTGCTGCTTCATTCCCTTCGATGGTTTTTTTTGTCTTATTCACTTTTTGTCTTCCTTTCTCTTAAATTGTTTGGTAACTATTCAGCCACCGATCTACGCTGATCACCACTGATATTTTTTCTTTTATTATCATATACAAATCTTTTGAATTCTGGTTTTCTGCCAGCTTCATAAAAACTTCTAAGAATAATATCTGTGATTTCTTTGTATTTAAACCTATCTGCGTTCATCTGTGTGAATCTGTGGCTGAATAGTAACATTTTTTGTTTATAGCTCTCTTCTTCCTTCCATGGCTCTACTTAAGGTATCCATATCGGTATATTCAATGTCACCCCCCACAGGGATTCCATAGGCAATCCTTGTCACCTCTATCCCCATGGGTTTAATCAGCTTAGCCAGATAAATAGCGGTAGCCTCTCCCTCCACAGAAGGATTAGTAGCGATAATAACCTCTTTTACCTTTCCACTGCGCAGTCTTTCTATCAACTCCTTTACTCTAATCTCCTGGGGACTGATCCCATCTAAAGGTGAGAGTACCCCTTGCAATACATGGTATCTGCCTTTATATTTCCCTGTCTTCTCTATTGCCAGAAAGTCTGACGGGTCCTCTACGACACATATTGTCTTATCATCCCTTCTTTCATTCCCACATATTTTGCATGGATCACTATCGGAAAAATTAAAACAAACAGAACAACAGGAAACCTTTTCCTTTACATCGATTATACTTTTGGCCAGCTCCTCTGCTTCCTTTCTGGAGGAGTTAAGCATATAAAAGGCAAGGCGAGTAGCTGTCTTTTCACCTATGCCCGGAAGTTTTTTCAACCTGTCTATCAACCGATCAATAGAATCACCAAAGCAAGAAAACGACATCTTATTACCTTCTTAAATTTACTCTGGATTAAATTAGGACGCAGATTTTCGCCGATACCCGCAGATTGTTAGGCTATAGCCTATAGCCTGTAGCCTACTCATATATTTAAAATCTTGGCAATCTGCGTCCAAAATGCAAATTCCTAACTATTAAATTATGTTAAGCCAGGAATCTTTATCCCGCCAGTGACCTTGCTCATCTCTTCCGCCATCATCTCCTGCGACCTCTTTATTCCCTCACTTACTGCGGCTACCATAAGGTCCTGC
>JBAZOX010000181.1:0-5425 GCA_041648535.1 Desulfobacteria bacterium
TGTGGAATGTCCTTAAAACTCTGGAACACGCCATATTGAAAGATACCCGGATAGTTTTATAGTATTCTGGTATTTTTAGTTCTGGAAGTCAGCTTTGAATATAATAAAATAGGGGTGATGGACGGAACAAGGGAATTAATTGTTATCCAGCCAAGAATATGAGGTAGCCCATGTACCCATATGACTTCACTCCGACGCGTAAGGGCCTCGATCCAGAAGAGGTGTTCGTGATCATGCCTTTTACGTCCGATTACGACCGAATATATACCGACTTGATCGAGCCATCTGTAACCTCGACTGCCAAGAGCTTGGCGCGCGTGCTTAAGCCATATCGTACGAAGGGAGACCTAAGGACAACTTCTGGATGGATTGAGGTTATGGAGCATCTGTACACAGCGCAGATTGTTCTGGGTGTTCTCACCGAGTTGGTGAACGCGAACGTTCAGTACGAACTAGGGATCGCGCACGCTACGCAGCCTATCCGACGCCAGGTGCTAATAGCAGAAGGGAACTATAAACCAGCATTCGACACGAAAGACCTGATTTTTATGCGATACTCCCCAAACTCACCCGGAGATTCTGTCGTAGAACTTTCAGATCGTATCCAAACAGCTCTCCAAGAGTGGGAAGTTGAGCAAGAGGATATTGTCCGCCATGCGATCGCAAAGATCACCCCGTTCGAATTCGAGATCATTATGCAATGGGCATCCTTGAGGAATTTCGCGGTTGCGACAAGTGGGGATGGCCCCGCGAATTACGAACAGTCCATTGCTCAAGTCCATGGGCAGGACAATAGATACATGCAGGGAGTATTTAAGAGACACTGTGATGCCATTGGGCAGCTTCAACGCAGCGGCTTGCTTGGCATGAACACGCATGCTGATCCGCCACGCGTTGAGTTTTCCTACTATTGGACAGACCTGGGCAATCTTGTCCTTTTGAAATTCGGGTTAATTGATGAAACCGAGAGGCTGGAAAGGTATAAAGGTATGCCAAAGCACCTCCGCCGCGTGTCCTGATTTAGTTCGGCTAAAAGCCTAGAAGCTTGGATAACAAGTCGCTGGAGAATCGACGCGCAAAAACGCGCGCGTCTCAGCTCTGCGTTGAACCGTCTAAAACGAAGCGAGAGAGAAGATGAAAATGAAACCTAATTGGTTCTATAATGAGATAGAGCAGGCTGGAGTGGATTACAGTGACCCCACTCAGGTGGCGGTTTATGATAATCGTCACCAGAAGTTCCGCGACTATCAAAAAGGCGCTGAAGCAATTATTGATGCGGTGAAGATAGTACCGGAACACAACGTCATTGATATGGGGGCAGGAACAGGTGCTTTTTCATTATACGCTGCCCCGCACTGCAAAACCATTTATGCGGTGGATGTTTCTCCGGTAATGCTGGAATATACTCGTCAGAAAGCAGAGAAAAGGGGCCTGACCAATATTTTTTTTTGCCAAGGTGGTTTCTTGACGTATGAGCATCAAGCGCCAGCAGTGGATGCTATTGTCTCGGTAGCCGTGTTGCATCACTTGCCGGATTTCTGGAAATTGATTGGACTTCGGCGGATGATACAAATGATGAAGCCGGAAGGGCGGCTTTATCTTTTCGATGTGGTATTTCCGGTTGAAATGAGAGACTACGAAACTCAATTTGAGAAGTGGGTGAGTTCGATGACAAAGGTAGTTGGTTTGGAGTTTGCCGCCGAGATCGAAACGCACATTCGAGATGAATATAGCACTTATGATTGGGTGATGGAAGAATTTCTGACGCGTGCGGGTTTCCGAATTGACAATGCAGAATATACAGACGGATTTGGCGCTACCTATCTTTGCACAAAGGCTGCGTAATGGAGAAAAAGTGCTATTGGTCTGTTATCGAATTGGGGATATCGATGGTGGATGTGGCGAGGAGATTAGACATAACACCTGCTGCCGTGAGTTATTCTGTTCAACGTGGAGAAAGAATGGCGAAGCGAGAAGGTTACCAATTGTGTGCATGAGTTATTTTAATTTTTAAGGTCGTTCCCCCTTTCTGGTGAAAAAATGATAATAAGAGTACTGGCGGTTTGTTTCATTCTTGTATTGTGTGTCACAGATTTTGTATATACCGAAGAACCTTTCATTGATGTTCTTATTGAAGGATATGATGACGGCGTTAAATCCACCGTTCGAAATGACCGTGAAGAGGCGCTGGTCGATGCCAAGCGCCAAGCCATTGAGCGGGCCGGTATACATATATCTTCCATGACGCAGATGAAAAATTTTGTCATCAGAAAAGATTGGGTTGAAAGCAAGTCAAAAGGCATTTTACTCCCCGGCTTTCAGATTATCGACAAAGGGTATCAGGCTAACGGCTCCTATCTTGTCATACTTGCCGGAAGGATTCGACCCATCCTGACCGGCGAATCTGTTTCTCATGATGAAGGCAGCAAAAAACCGGCGCAGGGAGATTTAGGTTCAATTTATAATGAGGCAAATTGGGAGATTTTACTCGGGGGGTGGGAATTCAAAAACAATTCAATCACATCAAAGTATACTTCAGAAGATAACTATTTGATCCTGAAAAAAGAATTAAAAGATTATATTATGGAAGCGACCATAACGAAAATTCGAGGGGATTTCTGTTATATCACAATCGGCATACGTCAGAATATTTTTGAAGGCGGGCATGAAGCCTTATTCCGAAACAAAACATCCAGCAGACAAGGGTATCAGTTCGGGATTATTTTGGATGGAAGATATAATTTATTCAACGGGTTGAATGGGTTATATTATACAATAGAAAATGTGAAGGGACTTTTCAAAAAAAACTGGGAGACATCTCCTTTAATCGACAGTATACAAAACAAGGTAAGAATTGAAGCTATAGGAGACATTATAAAAATATCCTTGAATGGAAAAGATTTTGCCGAATTTAAAAACAATTCTCACCTCTATGGTTCGCCGATGTTCATAGTTTCTAAAAATACCGTCATCCGCTTTACCGATATTAAAATTATCCCTAGATAGCCTATTACCAGATGAGGCGCCGAATGAATCCATTGAAGGGTATTTTTAACCGCTCCTCCCTGATGTTTATGTGGCGATACTTTCGCGGTCAAACCCCCTGGGACACCAATATCACCCCGCCCGAAGTTATGGAGTTTATCCAAAAAACATCTCCCGGCAAATCCCTGGACCTGGGGTGCGGTACGGGCACCAGTGCCATTACCCTAGCCCGCAATGGCTATCAGAAAAGTTGTCCTGGCATCAACGCGAGGAGAAACGGCCAGGGCATTTGCAGAAGCATTTGAAGGGTCGGACATCGAATTGGTAGTAATCCCATGGCAGTTCGGCTTTAGAGACACGCACCCATTCCCACGAGAATTGGTGGCCGAACTGGAGGGAAAAGGTCATCAGGTTCATTTTGGAACAATGCTGTTTCACACTGATGACCTGTATGGCACGAAGACACCCCAAGTCATGGCAAATCTCCTTCGGATCTTTGGGCAGGGTATCAAGGTCTGTGTGGAGATCATCATGATGGCATGTGATGGAGGGTGTATCGAAGCTGGGGAAACAGTAATTGCAGTGGCAGGTACCGCAGGTGGGGCCGATACGGCGGTTGTTGCCACTGCAGCGCCGAGTACCAGGCTGACCCGGCTTTGCATTCATGAGATAATTTGTAAGCCCTTGTTGATGAGTGAGAAATCCGACACCTTAGACCAAAAGTAGTTAGAAAGGACTGAACGGGAGATACTGCCGGTATTTCGTTTCTTACAAGAACCGCATCGAATTGACTCTTTATTTCTGGTGGGATATTCATGAATGTAATTATGCGCATCTTAAGGAAATGGGGTTTGTATGGAAGCAAAAAATAATAAAACCAGTCTCGTGCTTTACGGCAATTTATTAAGCGATATTAAAACCCGCATTCGTCAGGCACAGGTAAAAGCAACGCTTTCCGCAAACTCGGAGATGATTTTGATGTACTGGGACATCGGGCGGATGATTCAGGAGAGACAAGATCATGAAGGCTGGGGAACCGCGGTTATTCCACGTCTCGCCAGAGATATACGAAATGAGTTGCCGGAAGAGAAAGGATTTTCCGAGCGGAACATCAAGCGAATGCTTCGCTTTTATCGTGAATACCCGAACATATTGCCGATAATGCCACAGGCTGTGGACCAATTGCCCGTGAACGAACATTCGGTAATTTTGCAGCGGCTTGTTGCACAAATCCCCTGGGGTCACAATATTCTGCTCATGGAAAGGGTCAAAGACCTATCCAGCCGTTTCTGGTATATGGAGCAAACCATTCAAAACGGCTGGAGCAGGGATACTCTGGGGTTGATGATTAAAAGTGGCGCACACTTACGGCATGGAAAAGCAGTATCGAATTTCAGTCTTACTTTGCCTGACCGGCAGGATACGGCTGGTATGAGATGTCTGCACGGGAAACTAAAATAACGCTTTGCACTATTTTAGTTTTTATGAATAATCTAAAACAACAGCCGTGGTTATTTTAATTTTATGGTGATGCCGATTTGGAACAGTTCGGGATACTGAAAGAAATCACCGGCGGCAAGCGGGGCAAGATGTATGTGTTTGCTGCCTATATGCAGTTGTTCAAATAACAAGAGATATATAAAATCCTAAAGGATGTAAACGAAGTGGAAAGAATCTTTCCAATCACAAAACAGCAAAACGAGTATTGAGATGCAGCAAATCATGTTGGGTGATATATGTATTGATGTGGTGCACAAAGACATTAAAAATGTGCACCTGAGCGTTTATCCGCCTACCGGAAGAGTGAGAATATCAGCGCCGCATATAATGAATTTGGAAACAGTCAGGATTTTTGCTATTTCAAAATTAGGATGGATACGGAAACACCAGGGCAAATTTCTGAAACAAGAACGAGAAGCGCCGAGAGAATACATTAATCGCGAGAGCCATTACTACTTGGGGGGAAGATTTTTATTCAAAGTGATAGAGCATAATGCTTCTCCAAAAGTTGCAATAAAGCATGAAACACTCGAAATGTATATCCGACCAAATACAGGCTTGGAAAAAAGAAAAGAAATTTTAGATGAATGGTACCGCCAAAGATTAAAAGAAATAGTTCCCGGATTCATTGCCCAATATGAAAAAACGATGCAGATAGAAGTGGCTGAGTTCGCCATTAAAAAAATGAAAACCAGATGGGGCAGTTGCAATATTAAAGCAAAGAGAATCTGGTTAAATCTTGAACTGGCAAAAAAGCCAAAGGAATGCATAGAATATATAGTCGTGCACGAAATGACGCACCTTTTGGAACGATACCATAATGAAAGATTTACTGCTTACGTTGATAAGTTTTTGCCAAAGTGGAGATTCTATAAGGCAGAACTGAATAGACGTCTTTTGCGTCATGAAAATTGGAGTTATTAACTTTAGAATGATTGCC
>JBAZOX010000182.1:0-5346 GCA_041648535.1 Desulfobacteria bacterium
AGACATAAACCCCGACTTTTATGTATATAGGCAGAGATATTTTGAGGAAATCTTTCCATGGGATTTTATAGACCATGGGATGAAGAAAGAGCAGCTATTTGCTGGGTATCAGAATGCGTTAGGGTAGTGCCCTAAGCCTCACATTACCTATCCACTTAGTTAGTCCTGAAAAATTCCCTTCTACGCTTCGTCAAGATCGATTCCCCTAAAAATCCTGCTCATCTTTGCTCCAGAGGGAATTTTTCATCTTTCAGTGTGAACAGATTAGCTATTTTTTTGCTTGAAGTCTCTATTATGATCCTTTATAATAATAAGGATATGTAGGGGGTGAGATTTTAAGTCCGTTAAGTTATAACAAAGGGTACAGAAGAGCGAGTGTAATATAGTTGTTTCTTGAAGGAGGGTATGCATATGAGATGTAACAAATGCAATACCGAAATAAATCAGGGAGAAGAACGGGAGCATCTAGGTCAAACACTATGCGAGGATTGTTATATGGATGTTCTATCACCTGCACGTTCCTGTGATCCATGGGCAGTCTACAGTGCCAAATCCTCCTCAACGAAAGGAACTGCTCATTATCAGATCACAGATACCCAGGCAAAGATACTTGGGATATTGAAAGAAACTGGGGGGATTGAACCCGAAGTTTTAGCAAAGAGGCTTCAAATCAAATTTTCTGAGCTTGAAAGGGAAATTGCAACCCTCCGACACATGGAAAAGGTCAGGGGTGAACTAAGGGGAAACAAGAAGTTCGTCTGTCTGTGGTGAGTTGCCGTGATAGGATTTTAGCTAATCCAGGCGATACCCCGGATGCTGCGATTCATTGTGACGTTTTGCAAATGAAAGGGGTCTTCAGGGGTGTTTATCCATACAGGGACACAGATACAGGTTTTCTTGAAACATAGGAGGCGTAGCAATGAAATGCGAACGATGCGGTAGCGAGCTGAAAGAAGGCGACATCTTTAAAATACGGTGGGAAAAGGTCTGTGAAGAATGTTATATGGACAATACTCTGCCAAAGCATCCATGCGACCCGTTTGCACAGATGAACGCTAGTAACATAATGGAAATAACGAAGAAATCGCCCATGGAAGAACTTTCGGAAAGGCAGAGGAAAATTTATGAGTTTATCAAAGAAAAGGCTAGAGTAACGCCTATGGAGATTGCGGAGGAATTCGGCCTAAGGGAGTTGGACCTTATGCAAGACTTCATCGTACTAAGAAGGCTCGGGTTGGCAAAAGGGACAAAAGATGGTGATACGGTGTATTATGTGGTGTGGAATTAACTTATAGACCTCAAAGCCCATTTGTAAAAAATGTCTTAGAGATAATAACTGCAAAATGACCTGTCATCGGAAGATCGCAGAAAAACAGGACAGACTAAATTGCATGAATACTATAGAAGGGGGAAGCTACCGCCTCCCCCTTCTATATGGATTGCCCTAGTAGTTACCCTCAAGTTTGTAACGGAGTTGTAACGGGGTCGGGCCACAGCAAGTATTGGATATTAGAACGAATAATTCAGAACTGTCCCCCTGAAATGGGCATATAATGCGTTTTTTGAAGGCAAAAAGGCTGTTATTCCTGGGAGTCTATGGCAAGAGCAAAGCGGCATTACATTCCAGGTTACATCTGGCATATTACCCATCGATGCCACAAGAGGGAATTCCTCCTCAAGTTCTCAAAGGATCGGCATCGGTATTTGCAATGGCTGTATCAAGCCAAGAGGCGCTATGGTTTGACGATTTTGAACTACATGGTCACATCCAACCATGTTCACCTGCTCGTCGCCGATGATGGGGACAGGGACGTGATTCCCAATTCCATGCAATTAGTGGCTGGACGAACGGGACAGGAGTTCAATCAGAGAAAGGACCGAAAGGGAGCCTACTGGGAAGATCGTTATCATGCAACCGCGGTGGAAAGCGGCGATCATCTGGCGCGATGCATGGTTTACATTGATACCAACATGGTACGTGCAGGTGTGGTCAGCCATCCATCCATGTGGCCATTCTGCGGCTACAATGAGATACAGGAACCAAGAAGGAAGAATGTACTGATTGATTACGAGAGGCTGCTGGGTTTACTCGGAGCCAGGTCATATTATCAGTTGAGGAGTAGCCACAAAGGGTGGGTGGAGGAATACCTGGGAGATGGGGAAAAAGCACGGCATGAGGAATGGACGGACAGTATCGCGGTAGGGAGCAAGCCTTTTGTTGAGAAGGTGAAAGAACTTCTTGGCTTTCGGGCCAAAGGGAGGAGAATTATAGAGGCCGGTGAAGGATATCAGATCCGGGAGGAATCTGCTCCCTATAATGCTCTTTTTGGGGCTGAAAAAGAGGATATAGTCTCCGAAAACACCTATTCCTGGAACTGTAAACCATAAGAATCAACTACATACCTTGGCCCGACCCCAGTGCCTCCCAGCAGTGCCTCCCAGATTGGTATAAAATCTCATTTGGCTTCCTCCTTTGTTTTTATTGGGGTTCATGTTAAAATTATCTTAACATGACTTTGGAGGAGGCCTTATATATTATCAACGCGCTGCACAAGGACGCGGCGCAAGCGCCGCGCCTGTGAGCGCGAGCATTAAATAAGCATAAGCAATTATTTAAAGGAGGGATATATTATGGATAAGGCTCTTTTAGAAAAAGCATTAGAAATGTCACCGAATGAAAGGGTAGTACTTGCTGAGTTGATCCTAGCTAGCATCGATCATGAAGAAGATGAAATTCGCGAATTATGGCTTTCTGAAGTAAAAGACCGTATAAAAGCAGTCAATGAAGGTAAAGCAAAATTATTAGATTTTGAAAGGCTATACAATGAAGATTAAAATTCATGAATTAGCGACTAAAGAATTTGACGAAGCCATTGACTGGTATGAAAATCAAACGAAAGGACTAGGAAAACGATTTAGAAAATCTGTTATTGATCAAATTAATAAGATTAAAAAGAATCCCACTTGGTTTTTGATAGAAGCTGATGACATATACAAAGCATATATTCCCAAATTTCCATATAAGATATTATTTACCTTAGACAAAGACAGTATCATTATATGGGCTGTTGCTCATATGCATAGAAAACCATGGTATTGGCAATCAAGAAAGAGCTAACAATTCGTACCCGACCGCCAACAGCGTGGCGGTTTTTGAAAGGTTCTACCCCGCATTTAAGCAGGTGGTTTTTCAAGGTTCAGTGCCCCGCAGTGTTGTCGGCAGGTGATTTCTACGTTCAGAGCAACTATTCGATTGATGTCGCACAAAAAAAATGGTAGATTGAGCGCATGAACAGAAAGCACACAGCCATATACCGAATTTCGGACCGTCGGAACGACGACTTTATTCCCGGTACGCCGGAAGACCGCATTGGTCTCGTCTGGCCGCTGACCCGAGAAATTACGTCCTTGAGCGAAAAGCACGATGCTGAACGAAGACTACAGAGACATATTACATGCCTTGTCCGACGAGAAGGTTAGATTCCTCCTCATTGGTGCCTATGCGCTGGCAGCCCACGGTTATCCCCGGGCCACCATGGACATCGACATTTGGATCATGCCGTCCCCTCAGAACGCTGATGCCGTCTTACGGGCGTTGCTCCGTTTCGGTGCCCCGTTGCACAATCTGACCAAAGATGACCTTCAGAAGGATGGGACCATCTTTCAGATCGGAGTTGCTCCAAGGCGAATCGACATCATCACTTCAGCGTCCGGACTTCATTTTGAGGATACGTATCAAAGGTCATTGTCAGTGAACATCGAGGGAATTGAATTGCATATTCCGTCGATCGACGACCTAATCCGCAACAAGAGGGCATCAGGAAGAACCAGGGATTTGGCCGACGCAGAGGCATTGGAATCCCTAAAGAACTCCGAACATGTCATTCAAGATTGACGGGCAGGGTCGGGCGGTTTTTTCTATAAAAAGAAGTTTGGGGTTGCTTGACAACGAGGATGTGAGGAAGGCATATTTAGGGGTTTAGTCGCTATTTTTTGGGTGAAAAAACCTTGACAACAAATTATCAATATGTTAGAGGATTGACTGAATGCTCATTCAGTTTAATCCTTTTATCTTCATAAAGCCTACTTATGTTTAATTAAGTATAAGTAGGTTGTTTAATTATGTCTAAAGAGGTGGAATCTATTCCAAAAATCCTCCTATATGCAATATCTTGGCATTTCTCTTTAAATAAGAAACTGAGAGATTTGAAAAAGTACCCTTTTTCGCTTCGGCATACATTTTTTGACCCATCTAAGCTCGCTCCATTGAAAATTCACAAACTCGCCCTTCCTGCCTGTGCAGGCACGGCAGACAGGCGGGCTCAAACATGTGAATTTTCTACATTACGCTCGCCAAGGTGGGTTCCGCAAAAAATCTATGAATTCGCTCTCAGGGGACTTCTTCAAAGCTCTCAAACTATGTTCAATTAACGTAGAGGCCTTTTAGCGGTGTCCGACACTTTCAAAGGGATAAGGAGATAAACGATATGCCAATTGATTACCTTCCCATCTTTGCTTTTCTGGTAATTGCCATACTCTTTGCCGTAGTTACAATAGCCCTGTCTTCTATAATCGGGACAAAGAAACCTTCCCCGCAGAAAATGATGACCTATGAGTGTGGAGTAGACCCTATAGGGAGTGCCAGGAGGAGATTCTCTGTTAAATTCTATATTATAGCTATGCTGTTTATAATCTTCGATATTGAAGCGGTTTTTCTATATCCTTGGGCAGTGATATTCAAGGATCTAGGAATCTTTGGTTTTGTTGAAATGGGGATATTTATTGTTGTATTGTTTGTTGGTCTTATCTATGCATGGAAAAAAGGAGCTTTAGAATGGGAATAGAGGATCATCTGGGAAACAATATTATTACGACTACCTTAGAAAAACTCGTTAATTGGGGTAGGAGGTCATCTTTGTGGCCTGCAGGTTTCGGTTTGGCATGTTGTGCCATCGAGATGATTGTAGCTGCTTCTGCACGGTATGACCTGGCCAGATTTGGTTCTGAGGTTTTTAGACCTTCGCCTCGGCAGGCGGATTTGATGATTGTAGCAGGAACGGTGACTAAGAAGATGCTCCCCCCAGTTATCAGAATCTATGAGCAGATGGTAGAACCCAAATGGGTTATTGCCATGGGGGCATGTGCCTGTTCTGGGGGTATCTTTGATACCTATGCGGTAGTACAGGGTATTGATCAGTACCTACCGGTTGATGTTTATATACCTGGTTGTCCACCAAGGCCAGAGGCCCTTATTTATGGTATTATGAAACTACAGCAAAAGATAGATAAGGAAAAACTCAATAGGTCGATTATTAATACATAGGAGTAACTATTCAGGTAGGCACA
>JBAZOX010000183.1:0-5323 GCA_041648535.1 Desulfobacteria bacterium
GTATGGCTTTTATTCCAACTGCGATTGTTGGTTTTTTAGCATATGACTTCATCAAAGCCTATTTATTCAATTCAACAATTGTTGCTGTTTCGCTTATATTTGGTGGAATAGTTCTAATTTTGATTGATAAAAAGATAGTCGACCAACAAAGTAAGACTGATGTTCTTGAAAGCATTACCTATAAGAATGCGTTTTTCATAGGTCTTATTCAATGTTTTTCCATGATACCGGGAGTGTCAAGGGCGGCTGCAACAATCATAGGCGGTATTTTTAACGGTCTAGATAAAAAACAAGCAACTGAATTTTCTTTTTTACTTGCCGTCCCAACTATGTTTGCTGCAACTGGATACGATTTGTTTAAGACATCCATTGATTTTTCAAAACATGAAATATTCCTATTGGGACTAGGGCTGATAGTTGCTTTTATTACAGCATGGATTGCTGTTAAGATATTTTTAAAAATTGTAGAGAATTATGGTTTTAAGCATTTTGGTTATTACAGAATTATTATTGGAATAATCTTCTTGATAGTGATAAAATAGTCAATGTTTGACATATAACAGGGGAGTAATAGAGAATCGAAAAGGTCCAATTTAATCAAAGGAGCTTTAGATTTTGAAGGTGGGGTTTGTAGGGCATCCGCCCAATGATATAATTGAGAAATACAGATCTGAGGAATTGATAGACCTTGATAACGACCTTGGTCAGGTAGAAGAAAAGAGTGACCTCTACCTTCCAAAGATCTCCTGTTCTGTTATAAAAAGGGTTTTCAATAACTCTCTAGCCTTTCGCCCTCAAAAGATCATTTTTGATGTGGGGGAGGGAAAGTGTGACTCTGGAAAGTTTCTAAGCTGGATATTGAGGGAGCACTTTGATATGGAGATCATAGAGACCAGGAACCAGAACAGAAAAGGCCGTGGAACCGTCATCTGTGATTCCATGCTGCCTTTACGGGAAAAATTTGACTTAATCCTCAATAATATTATTGACAACAAGGATTATGAACTTGAGAGGGAACTTCATCCCAGGGCCGGGTTCTGGTCTGTCCCCTGCTGGGATACAAGGGTATTTGACCTTTTTCCAGAAGGAACAAGGATATTTGGGTGGACACGATGCTTTGAAAATGGCACTCCAGATGACCTGGAGATAGAATGCTATGTGGAGAAGGATATCCCTACGGTTTTCTATGCCCAGACATTCTGTTCCAAGAACCTTCTGGCAAAAAACCTGGCCAGGGTTTACCGAGGCCTTTATGTGGATTGTGATGGGAGACTTACCGCTTCAGTGAAAGCCCAGATAGAGGCGTTTCTCTATCTTAGGGGGACTTCGGTATGACAGTCTTCGCCGATTTTGGCAGTACCTGGTCGAAGATTATAGACAGTTCTGTGAAGATCATAAAAACAAAGGAAGTACCCAGAGAAATAATAGCTGACTTTGCCTGTGGGCATAATGCTGAAAAGAGGTCAAAGAGGTATGTTAATGAACTGATAGCCCTCTCTGAAGGTGGTCTCAGATTGATAAATGAAAAGGATTTCCTTCTTGTAGATGTAGGGAGCAGGGATATTAAGTATGTACTCTATAGAGACAGACGATTTGTAGAGACCGGATGGAATCAGGAATGCGGAGCATCTCAGGGTTTTGCCATAGAACTTCTGGAAATGTATTACAATATCGACTGCAACAGACTTGAACTACCAGAGAACGGCTACCCTGTAACATGCGGGCTTATTGGTATATCCAGAATATTCGACGAGATAATAAAAACGGGGGAGGAAGGGAATGCCTTGGCCAGGTTTGTCAAAGGGATTGCCATGAATGTTTATCATTTTACGGGCAAACCGGAAAAGATGTATCTCAGTGGAGGATTATGTGAGAACAGGCTCTTTATTGAGTCCCTTCCTTGCGAGGTAGTACCGTTGGGAAGATTTGTTCTGGTTGAGGGGCTTAAAGAGATATATAAAAAAGGGTTCTGTTGAAATCAAAAGGGGGTAATTAATGTTTGTAAAACAATTGGAGGTTGGGAATTTGGCAGTCTTTGCATACATAGTGGGATGCAAGGAGACTGGAGAAGGTTTGGTAATTGATCCTGCCTCCGAGACCGATAGAATAATCTCTATCAGCAATGAAAATGGGATACATATAAAGTACATTGTCAACACCCATTCCCACATAGACCACACTATGGGCAATGCCGATATGGTCGCAAAAACAGGTGCCAAGATAGTAATACATGAAAATGAAAAGGACCTTCTTACGAAGCAGCCGAGTTTTCTTCTTTCTATGTTTGCATCCAAACCATCCCCGCCAGCAGACATTACTGTCAAAGAAGGGGATACCATTAATATTGGGAAACTAAGACTCAATGTAATACTCACACCAGGGCATTCGCCAGGAGGGATTACCCTCCATTTAAACGGTTATCTCTTTACAGGAGACACCCTTTTTGTGGGAGGTGTGGGAAGAACAGATGTCCCTGGAGGGTCGTGGCCAGTTCTTCTAGGTTCCATTAAAACAAAACTTCTGACATTTCCAGATGAAACCATAATAATGCCAGGCCACAACTATGGATATGCCTCAACCTCTACGGTAAAACATGAGAAGGATTTTAATCCGTTTATTAAAGATACAGTATAGGGTTCGTTTTTTACATTTTACTTGACAAAAAAAATTAGATTTGGTAGAAAAAAAGATTAATTTTACGGCTTAAAGATTTTTGCTTCATAGGAAATTTTAATAATTAAGACTGCCGAGTTGCCGACCATAACTTTTACGGCTTAGGAGTCAAAGGTGATTCGGCTTTTTTTGTCAAAATTCATGTTGTCTAATAACAATAATAGAGGATTGGAGGAATTAGAAATTGGTTTGTCAAACTGTTAAAGTCGGTGTAAATTGTATATTTATGAAGAAGAAAGGCTGCTCTTTTAATGGGGGGAAATGTTATCCAATCGTCAACTCCTGCGAGGGATGTGACAGGATTCAAGATTACTCCTCGGGGAAGTTCTGCATATCATGCGCTGATCCTGCAAGCAAATGGAGAGTTGGCGACTGCAATTTTGCCACACATATTAAAAAAGAAAGCACAGTAGTCCAGAAGATGATAAACCCATTAAAAGCCTCAAAGAGGAGCGTCTAGCATAATGAAGGCTTTAGGATATGAATGCAGGTTGTAATCCAGAGGGTCAAAGATTCCAGGGTATCAATTGGTGATAAACTGATAGGTAAAATCGGGAAAGGCATACTTGTATTCCTGGGGATTGAAAAAGAAGATACCCAAAACGATGCGGATTACCTGGTATCTAAGATAATAAACCTACGGATTTTTGATGACCCTTATGGAAAAATGAATCTATCAGTAAAAGATATAAACGGAGAGATACTGGTTATCTCCCAGTTCACCCTTCTTGGTGACTGTCGAAAAGGGAGAAGGCCATCATTTACAAATGCAGCCGAACCTGAAAAAGCCGAAACATTATATAAATACTTTGTTTCACAAATAAAAAACAACGACGCAATAGTATCCACTGGTAAGTTTCAAGCTAAGATGGATGTGTATATATTAAATGACGGACCGGTAACCTTTCTTTTGGATAGTAAAAATAGGGGAAATTAAGGAGGACACTTCCCGCATATAGATCTAAAAAGGGTAGTACTCAAGTAACGATCTCCCCTATCAGGGAGTATCACAACAACTACTCCAGAATCCATGTTCCTTGCAATATTAAATGCTCCCGCCATTGCTGCTCCGCTTGACATACCAACAAAAAGGCCCTCTTCTGTAACAAGCTTCCTCGTCATATCAAATGCCTCATCATCATTGATAACAATCTTCTCATCAAGCTTCTCTGGATTGTATATCCTGGGAACAATAGCTTCCATCATATTTTTTAGCCCCTGTATTGTGTGTCCCATTACCGGCTCAACCCCTACTATTTTTATATCCGGTTTATGTTCCCGCAGATACTTTCCGGCACCCATTATAGTCCCCGTTGTCCCCATGCCGGCAACAAACACATCTATCTCTCCATTCGTCTGAGATAATATTTCAGGACCGGTCGTCTCGTAATGAGCAAGAACATTGTTGGGGTTATCAAACTGATTGGGCATATAGTACTTATAAGGCTCATTATCAATTATCTGATGGGCTCTTTTTATAGCACCATCAGTCCCTTCTTTCGCAGGAGTGAGTATAACCTCAGCTCCAAAAGCTCCCAGGATATACTGTCTCTCGGTACTGACACATTCCGGCATTAAAAGCTTGATGCTATACCCCTTTGCAGCTGCTATCATCGCCAAACCAATCCCTGTGTTTCCGGATGTTGGTTCAAGGATTATTTTATCTTTGGTTAATTCCCCAGATTCTTCTGCTTTTTGCACCATATAGTAAGCAGGCCGATCCTTAACCGAACCTCCTGGATTGGCTCCCTCAAATTTACCCAGAATCCTCACCTTAGGATTTTCATTTATATTGGACAATTCTATAAGTGGTGTATTTCCTATAATAGATAACAGATTCAAACTAGTTCTCCATCTTGGTTACATGCCCATATTGTGTAACTATTCAGGTTGTTTAGTCTGTAGACTGAAGGCTGTTAGACTATTAGGCTGTAGACTATTAGGCTATTAGCTAACAGCCTCCTACAGCCTACAGCCTAATAGCCTCCTACAGGCTAACTGCCTACAGCCTATCCACCTGAGCAGTTACTACGCTACAATGAATAGATCTCTTTCCCAAAGGTGTGTACCCAGTTCTTCTCCAAAACCTTTATCGCTTCTTCCGTCTTATCCACACCCACAATAACAATAGACTGTCCGCTCTCTCCCTTGCCCAAAAAGGTGTAAAGATACAAAACATTGATATTGGACGTCTTCAGGGGTTTAAGCACAGCTTGAAGGGCGCCGGGATGATCAGGGATTTCCACTGCTATTACATCTCGTTCCCTAACAGAATATCCATGGCTTTTTAAAACATTTATGGTCTTTTGAGGATTATCGGTTACAAATCGCACGGTGCTGACTTCGGAGGTATCAGCCACCGAAATGGCTCTGATATTGATTCCTTCGGCACCCAGACACTCGCTCACACGCAGAAACTGGCCCGGTATATTATCCAAAGTAATAGAAACTTGTTTGACACTCATAGGTCACTCCCGATTGAAAAGCATCTAAAATAGTAACTACTCAGCCACTGATCTACGCTGATCATCACTGATATTTTTTCTTTTATTATCATATCTGCGTTCATCTGTGTGAATCTGTGGCTGAATAGTTACCTAAAATAAATCGTACCCTGCCGTTAATGCCTTTTTGTTAATATCAATCAGCA
>JBAZOX010000184.1:0-5299 GCA_041648535.1 Desulfobacteria bacterium
AAATGGGCTTGAACTTCAGATTAACTCTCTGGGCTGTAGGGACTGTAGGGCTAGTTACAGAGAGAAATTGAAGAAATTTCTAGAGGATAAGTCGTCAGATTTGTGTATTGATTGCCGTCGAAGGATTTGTACCAATCCTTTGAGAACCTTCGATTGTAAAAATAAAGTCTGCCAAGAGATTACTTCCTTAGCTCCAAAGGTTCTGGAATACATATGCCCCAATTGTGCTGAGAACTTTGAAGATGTTAAAAGGAATTTAGAACAACTAGGAGTATCTTATAGAATCAACCCCCAATTGGTGAGAGGACTTGACTACTATACCAGAACTACATTTGAAGTCGTAACGGATAAATTGGGAGCCCAAAATGCTGTGGCTGCAGGAGGTAGATATGATGGCCTAATTCAAGAGCTTGGTGGTCCCGATATACCTGGTTTGGGGTTTGCTATTGGAATGGAGAGGTTAATTCCCCTTATTCCCAAAGAGAAGTGTTTTTCTGCCCCTCTTTATTTATTCATTGCTCCCATTGGGAACGCAGCTAAAGATAGAGCTTTACAATTAGCCAATAGATTCCGAATCATGGGGATTAAAACCGAGATAGGCTATGAAGGGAAAAGCTTAAAAAGTCAGATGAGATGGGCAAATAAATTAAATACTAAATTTGTTATGATCATTGGCGATGAGGAGCTAGCCTCCGGCAGGGTAATTTTTAGAGATATGGAAAGTCAAAAACAAGAGGAGGTTGAGATAGAGAAGATAATTGAAGAAGTGAAATCAAGGAAAAGAAATAACCTAAAATAACTTGATTTATATTTATCAATGTAGTAAAAAAATATCTTTGGTTTGTAACTACTCAGGCACAAAGTGGCAAAGGCACATAGGCACAAAGCAGAGTGGAGTCGTTTCGTTGTTTTTTTCCTACTTTGTGCCTTTGGTGCTCTGTGCCTACCTGAATAGTTACTTTGGTTTTTACATATAGGAGGAGACTCCTTGCTCTAAACTCGTTTAGAGCCATTAAGACCGGAAGGAGAGTATATATGAAGGCTTATGAAACAGTTTTTATAACGGATCCTGACATCCCCGAAGAGGACCTGGATAAGATTACAGAGAGGCTTACGGGGATAGTGGATAACTTTAATGGGAAAATTATCGGGGTAACGAAGTGGGGCAGGAAAAAACTTGCCTATAGAATTAAAAAGAGGAGCAAAGGGTACTATTTTATCTTAAACTTTTTAGGTGATCGTGCCTTAACCACTGAATTGGAGAGGGTCCTTAAATTGGATGACAGGATTCTAAAGTATTTAACACTTAAGGCTGATGAAGAGGCTGAACTCGATTCAGGAGAAGAAAAAGGGCCGGAGCAAGAAGAGAAAACTGAAGACAAGGATACTCAGGACGAAGATATTGAAGAGGAAAAGTAACCAACTATATTTCTGGTTTATATGGAGGGGTCGATGGCACGACAACAGCAAAGCGTAAGAAAACGGACTTTTATTAGGCGAAAAATTTGCCGTTTTTGCGCTGATAAAAATTTAAAAATAGATTATAAGGACTATCAGACTCTGCGTATTTTTACCACAGAGAGAGGCAAAATAATCCCCCGCAGGATTTCTGGAGCTTGTGCTAAGCACCAAAGAAAGGTTACAACGGCAATCAAGATTGCAAGGAATATTGCCCTGTTGCCTTTTACTACAACCGGTGCCCGTTAAAACCTACGTTTTTGGGAGTGTACGATATGGGGTTTTATATAACACTTCTATTATGAGGACCATCTCTGTTGTTTAAAGATGTTAAAGGAGATTTTAATAGAAGTTTTATCTCTGGTATTTTTTTAACAACCCTCTTTCTTCTTGCACATATATTTATTCCATTCCTGGGCATCTTTATAAGTCTTATTACACCGCTGCCAATTTTATTTTATTACCAAAAGCTGGGAAGATTACCAGGTATCTTTATTTCTTTTGCAGCATCAATAGTAGCAATATCTCTTTTGAGGCTTTTCGAAACTCAACTTGGGGTATTTTTTATCATGGGATTTGGGATTATAGGCCTTACCCTTTCTGAGATGTTGCGGAAAAACCTGTCCATTGAAAGGACAGTTTTGTATTCTGTTTTTATCATTTTGGGGACAGGGACTGTACTTTTCTGTCTATATAGTGCTATTAATTTTGTTAGCCCCTGGACGTTTATTGTACAGCAGATAAATGAAAAAGTGAATCAAACTGTTAACTTATCCAATGAATTGGGAATGTCTGCTGAGCAGTTGGAGTTATTAGAAGCTTCCTCACAAAACTTAGCGAACTTTTTGGTTAGGTCTTTCCCTTCCTTTGCAGTTGTTGGAGTGGTTTTTATCATATGGATAAATCTTATGATTGCAAAGATGGTCTATAAGATTCTAAAACTCAAATTTCCTGACTTTGGTGACCTGTCCAGGTGGAAAGCTCCAGATGTTTTAGTATGGGGAATAATTGTTAGCGGGCTACTTTTACTTTCCAGGGTGTTGATACTGAAAAGTATTGGTTTGAACATTTTGATAGTGTTTCTCTGCGTTTTCTTTTTTCAAGGTATGGCTATCGTTTCTTACTTTTTTCACAAGAAGAGCGTACCTGTTATTTTAAGGGGTTTGGGTTATATGTTAATAGTTTTTCAACAGATTTTTTTGTTCATTGTAATCGGGTTGGGGCTGTTTGATGTTTGGGCAGATTTCAGAAGATTGAAGAAACAGAAACTATCATGATAAATCCCGTTAGAGATATTTATCTCTAAACGGGATAAATGGAGGCGAACTGTGAAGGTTATATTGTTAGAAGAAATGCCATCCCTTGGTAAAGCAGGGGATGCGGTTAAGGTTGCTGAGGGATATGGAAGAAACTACTTAATTCCCCAGAAGAAGGCTATAGAGGCAACTACTAAGAACATAAAAGTGTGGGAACATCAAAAAAACTTGCTAAAAGATAAAATCGGTAAAGTCAAAAAAGAGACTGAAAAACTTGCTGAAAAAATAGAGGGGCTCTCTTGTACCATTTCTAAACAAACAGGGGAAGAAGATAAACTTTTTGGTTCAGTAACATCCATGGATATTGAAGAGAGCTTAAAAGGGGAAGGTGTTGAGATTGACAGGAAGAAGATTCTCCTGGATGAACCGATTAAGAAGCTGGGCGTATATACGATTCCCATAAAACTTCATCCAGAAGTCATAGCCAATCTGAAGTTATGGGTTGTTAAGGCCTGACACGCCAGAGGCGTGATTACACATTAGGGTTTAAAAATGGCCAATAAAGAATTATCACAATTTAAACTTCCCCCTCAGAATATAGAAGCTGAACAGTCCATACTAGGCGGCATATTACTGGACAATGAAGTCTTCCATCGCGTATTAGAAGTGTTGAATGAAGAAGATTTTTACCATGCTGCTCATCGCAAAGTCTTTCTTTCTATGATTGAACTTTATGAGAACAATGAGCCGGTAGATCTTATAACTCTCACTAATGCCTTGAAGAATAAGAACCAACTAGATGAAATCCAAGGGGTCTCATATTTAACATCCTTAGTTGATAGCATTCCCACCACCGCCAATATATCCTACTATGCAAAGATCGTAAAAGAAAAATCAATCCTTAGAAGATTAATCAATAAAACTGCTGAGATTGCCTCCATGAGTTATGATAGTACTGGTGATGTGGATGAGGTATTGGATCAGGCAGAAAGGGCGATCTTTGAAATATCAGAAAATAAAATTAAACCCTCATTCTACCCGATAAAAGAAATGATCAAACACAGCTTCAAGACTATTGAAAGACTCTATGAGAAAAAGGAGCTTATAACTGGAGTACCTACTGGGTTTGAAGGGATAGACAGGTTTACTTCCGGTTTTCAACTTTCTGATCTTATTATTATTGCCGGCCGTCCCAGTATGGGGAAAACCAGTTTGGCCCTGAATATTGCCCAATATGCTGCTATTGAGACCAATGTGCCGGTTGGTATATTTTCGCTGGAGATGTCAAAAGAACAGCTCTCATTACGAATGCTATGTTCAGAAGCAAAAGTCGATGCCCAGAGATTACGAACCGGATTTCTGAGTGAAAGCGATTGGCCTAAGCTTACCAGAGCAGTGGGAAGCCTCTCCGAAGCCCCCATATTTGTGGATGACACCCCGGCGTTGTCTGTTTTGGAAATGAGAGCAAAAGCAAGAAGGTTAAAAAGCGAAAAAGGATTGGGATTGATTATAGTTGACTATCTTCAATTGATGCGGGGAAGAGTTAATGTTGAGAGAAGGGAACAGGAGATATCTGAGATTTCCCGATCTTTAAAAGCACTTGCTAAAGAGCTAAACCTCCCGGTAGTTGCCCTTTCCCAACTCAACCGCAGGGTTGAAGATAGGCATGACAGAAGACCTCAGCTTGCTGATTTACGGGAATCAGGGGCAATAGAACAAGATGCAGATGTAATCATTTTTATCTATCGTGATGAGATATACAACAAATCGGAAGACAATGAGAATAAAGGGAATGCAGAAATCATCATCGGCAAGCAGAGAAATGGGCCCATTGGTATGACAAAATTAGCATTTATAGACAAATTTGCTACCTTCGAAAACCTAGCTCCATTTACAAAAGATTTTTAGTTTACACTTTAACAGACTTCCACCTCACTTACCTTGAACTGAAATCTTTCAATAAATTTTTTCTCAGGGGGTTAAAATACCAATTGGTTTCAATTGACGGCTTCGTAAAAAGTCCATCTGCGGCGTTGCGCTGCATCCCTCGTCGTTACAGCGTAACTAGAAGTACGCTTCACTCCTCGTGATTTGCGCGCCTTGCATCTGGAGCTTTTTACTTTGCCGTCTGATTTTTGACTTTTTACGACTTCATCAATTGATACAAGGAGGGTTTTAGGTTTTGTTGTGGTTTAAAAAAGATACGGCAAATAAAGACAAGGAGGCAAAAGGTGTCCTTAATAGGTTAAAGGAGCGATTATCAAAGACCAGAGAAGGCTTTGTAAGCAGGGTGGATCGGGTTGTATTTGGTAAAAAGAAGATAGATGATGACCTATTGGAAGAGCTTGAAGAGATACTGATTACTTCTGACTTGGGGGTTCAGGTCACTTATAGACTAATCGAAAATATGAAGGAAAAGGTTAAAAGAAAGGAGCTTGACGATCCAAACCTTCTGAAAGAGTATATTCAGAGAGAAATTTTAGATATATTAAAGGCTGAGGAAAAACCTCTTGAGATTTCAAATTCCTGTCCATTTGTCATAATGGTTGTTGGTGTCAATGGGGTTGGGAAGACAACTACTATTG
>JBAZOX010000185.1:0-5298 GCA_041648535.1 Desulfobacteria bacterium
CAGCGATGGGCCCTGATTCCATCATATGCCACATGGTCATTACAGGTGCACCAAAGAGTTCCTCCAGTTCAATTTTCTCGGAATTCGAAAGAGGTTCTCCCACACCTATAATCATCCTTAAGTGAATGTCCTTGACATTGATTCCCATTTCCTGTGCCTGGGACGCAAACCTCTTTAACTGGCTTGGAAAATGCTCTAAAACTGTCACCCCCGCCGTCTTGTTTATCATTATCTGTTTGTCCAGCATAAACCTTCCTGCGCTGAGAAGGAGAAATGTTGCGCCTAACCTGTCATAGCCCATTTCGGAAATGTCATAATTGGTCAGGATCTGAGCTGTATCATTACGCCTTACTCCTACTGTCCATCTCCCCTGTGCCTCAGCGTCTATAAGGGTATCTGTGTCCTTCTTATTGAATGGTATGGGCTCGGGCATACCCGTTGTGGTGCCGGAGGTGGAATTAAATCTTTCTATCTCCCTTGGCAGGACGGTCAGCCTGTCTGAGAGCGGTCTGTTCCGAATGTCCTCTACATCGTCGGTTAATGGGAGACTCCTTATATCCTCAACTGTCTTTATATCTGATGGCTGTATACCTGCTTCATCGAATTTTCGACGGTAGAGTGACGTCTTTTCATAAGCAAGTGTTGCCAATACCTGGAGCCTTTTTCCCTGAAGTTCCTGGAGCTTATCCAGAGGCATTGTCTCTTTTTCAGGATCCCAGTATTTTCTTTTATCTTCCATGTGATTACCCCCCTAATAAGTCTTGGTTATACGGGCTGTCTTAAACGCGAAGCCGGTGCTAAGGGACCCTTTTGGAACCAGTTCTACATCGCTGTCTATGCCGTAATCAAGCTGAAACGCCTCATGCACTTTGTCCTTCAGGGTCTTCAGGTTTTGTACATCTGGTTTATATTCTATCTTCACCTTTAATTTTTCCATTTCTCCAGGTTTGTGTACGTCCACCAGATAATCACCTGCCAAATCATCAATACTTGCAACTACCTCCTCCACGTCCAGAGGAAGAATCTTTTTGCCCCGGATATTAATTAAGTGAGAAACTCTCCCTCTTACAGAACTCATCCTCGGGAGGGTTCGACCGCATGAGCAGAGTTCATAGGGAAACATCCTCCCTACATCTCCAGGTCTGTATCTGATGAGGGGCATTGTCTGATTGGAGAGGGCGGTAATGATGAATTCTCCCTCCTCCCCGTCCGGAAGGGCTTCCCCTGTCTCTGGATCAACAACCTCAATAATATAGCGGTCTGCGAAAAGGTGCATTCCGCTTCGTGCCTCACAATCAGCACCCATTATGCCTAAATCCATAGATCCCCACCACGAAAAATAGGGCATTCCATATTGGGCTAAGAAGTTTCTCTTGTTGGCTTCAGACCATGGTTCACCAATCCCTATTGCAATTCGCAGCTTCGTTTGCCTTATGTCAATACCTATCTCTCGGGCTCGCTCGAAGTACGCCAGCATAAAACTGGGCATGTATTCAATAACTGTGGCTCCGACTTTTATAGCCAGGTTTATCTCTTGGTCGAGTTTGTACCTAAGGATGCTAGGCATTATGACTGTTGCCCCGAACAGTCTGTAGCTGAAGCTACAGGTGTCTCACCTGGTCATGATTTGGACAACATCATCTGGTCTAACCCCTATTGCCCATTTTCCCCTTGCCTCTCCATCGAAGAAAAGATCAATGTCATTTTTGTTAAAAGCCAGAGGTTCGGGAATGCCTGTAGTGGTACCTGTTGTAGAGCTAAAGACTTTGACCTCCTCTTCAGGGACAGCTAGCCTGTCACTGATCGGTTTTCCCCGAGTGTCACCATCTTCAGTGATAGGGAGTTTCCGAATGTCTTCCAGTGCCGTAATGTCCGAAGGCTTTACCCCTGCTTCATCAAACTTCTTTCTATAGAAAGGCGTCTTTTCATAAGCTCGTGTAGCCATCTCTTGAAGCCTCTCCAGCTGGAGTTTCTTCAACTTATCCAGAGGTAGAGTCTCTACCCCTTCATCCCAGAATTTCCTTTCTTTTGCCATGATGCAACCCCCCTTCCTTTCTTTTCAGGAAAGAAATCCCCCTGCTTAAACGCTTCACTCTCCTGATGCACGGTTGTATTACCCATTTTTCCTAGATGGCTAACCCTATTGGACAATAATAGAATGATGCTTATACTCTAGAAAATAACACTAGTTTGTTTTATAAGGCATGTCAACTATTTAATTAGGATGAGACCCTAAACTTTGAATAACCATAAACAAGGTAGAAGAACCAATGGTGAGTGATAAGAACGGTAGGTATAATAATTTGACTTTATAGTGAAAATGGCTTAGATTTGTTAAATACTCAGGTTCAAAGTTCCAAGGTTCACGGTTCAAGGTTAGAGAGCGATGAAGTATGAAGAGCGCAAAGTAGCCAACCGTGAACCGTGAACCTGACAACCTGAGTAGTTACATAATAAGTAAATCTAGAAGGGTGAGAAAAATGCTTGCTGATAAAAAAATCGGATTCATTGGTTCAGGCAATATGGCAGAGGCCATTATTAAAGGGGTTATCAGGGCAGGGGTAGTTTCTCCGAAAAACATACTGTCCTCAGATGTATCGGAGGACAGAAGGAGATTGTTCTGTGATTCATTTGGTATTATAACTACTCCAAATAACCTTGAGCTTGTATCTCAGGCGGAGATTATTGTTTTGGCAATAAAACCTCAGGGTATCGGGTTTGTGCTAAAAGAGATTGCCGAGGCTGTTGATATTTCTAAGCTTGTAATATCCATTGCCGCCGGTGTTACATTGAAGTATATCGAGGACAGCCTCAAAGCCAACAGCCGGGTGGTTAGGGTCATGCCAAATACGCCTGCATTGATCGGAGAGGGGGTTGCAGCCATCTCTCCCGGGTCTAAAGCTGCCAAAGAGGATTTGAATATTGCAAGAAATATATTTGATGCCGTTGGTAAAACAGTGGTGATTGAAGAGAGATACATGGATGCGGTGACAGGGCTTAGCGGGAGCGGTCCAGCCTATGTTTTCTTAATCATTGATGCCCTAATAGATGCCGGGGTAAAGGTTGGCCTGGATCGGGATACTGCCAAAACTCTGGCTGTACAGACAGTCTTTGGATCGGCAAAGATGGTCCTTGAAACAGGGGAAAACCCCGCTCAACTGAGAGACAGGGTCACATCCCCTGGAGGTACAACTATCGCGGGTCTTCATGTCATGGAGGCAGGCAGACTGAGGGCAGTCATAATAGATGCCGTCGAGGCTGCCACCAATCGGTCAAAAGAACTGGGGGAGATACTCTGAAGATTATGAGACTGATCCTTGCTTCATCTTCGCCAAGACGGAAGGAGTTATTAAAGCAGATTGGGCTGCGGTTTGAGGTTGTTCCCAGCGGAGTGGAGGAAAGGATCAAAGACGGGGAGAATCCTGTAGAACATGTCCTGCGCCTGGCTGAAGAGAAAGCCTTAGACGTTGCAAATAAATCAAGGGATTCATGGGTAATAGCAGCGGATACCATTGTTTTGGTTGATGGGGAGATTTTAGGGAAACCTGCAAAAGAAAAGGAAGCCTATCAAATGCTCCTAAAACTTAGCGGTAAAGAGCACCGTGTAATAACCGGTTTCTGCATCCTCAACACAGGTAATGGAGAATCAGTCAAGGAGTCTGTGGAAACAACCGTAACGTTTAAGGAACTCTCTGAAGAGGAAATCCGTGGATATATTAAGACTAAGGAGCCATTTGATAAGGCCGGAGGTTATGCGATCCAGGGAAAGGGCTCTTTTATGATCAGGGAGATAAAGGGTTCGTATACCAATGTGGTTGGTCTCCCAATATGCGAAGTGGTGGAGGCTTTGGAACGGGTGGGGGGAGTGAGGCTGTTTGACGGTGCCTGTTGACCGTTGGCCGTTTCGTTTTCACTAGTTCTTTTTTGTAACGAAAAGGTCACCAGAGCGAGGAACGAGCGTCTGGTGGGTTTGGTTATGTGAATAGATGATCATGGATGAGCTACGCATCTATTTCATCCATGCGCAATAATCTATGTCCCTCGAAAACAGTCAGAATATCAAGGTTATTTTTATTTATTCGGTAGACAATTCGATATTTTCTAAAAATCAGCTCTCTTATATCGGGGTTGGAAATTTCGGGGACCGTTCTTCCACTAAGAGGATTGTCAAATAAGGATTCCGTGTGCTCGACGATCTGGTCAACAAATTTCCTAGCTCGATCGGGGCTATCCTGTGATATGAAATCCTCAATCTCGAACAATCGTAACAAAGCTTCATGAGTCCATCTGATTTTCATCACCTGCTTCTTCTCTCTATCAATGCCGCCTTTAGTTCTTTGGTGCTGTAAACATTTCCGCTTTCAGTATCCGCTATCCCTCTGCCGACAGAATCAAAAAACGCTTTTTTGTAAACCAGTTCATCGTATTCATTAGGAGAGAGGAGAACTCCGGCGGGTTTTCCGTTCTGCGTTATAACCAATGGATGTCCGGCTTTTTGAATGCTCTTAAACCATTTAGAGATACCTGCTTTAAATTCTGCGATGGGAACAATATCATTTGAAATTGAAATCGTTTTCATATGGTGACTCCTTATGCTGGTATATTTAATAGCCTAAATATAGGCCATTATAATGAGTAAATCAAGTTTTTCCGCATAACGCCTGCATGAGTGATGCAGGCCATGAAGCATAAACAAGAGCAATAAAACCGATTTGCAGACTATAAAATAATCTCACTCAAAAAAGTCTCCGCTGGTCTGCATTCACTCCATGCTGTTGTTATACCCACATTATTTATATTCAGTAATACTAAAAGTCATCTGGAATAAAGAATAAATCTGTTCCATCAACTTGAATAATGTTGACTTCTTCAAGAAGTAGTTTCTTAATACGCTCTTTAATAGTAGCGTGAACGCCATCGGAAAATTGTAAATATACACGGAAAAGATTATCGAATTTTTTGAATATAATATCATCTATCTCTCTGTTAAAGTATGGGAAAGAATATCCAATCACAATAAGGTCAGTTACTTCCGACAATAGATTTACACCAACATTATTAAGCTTATTATGTGTAGGGTCTTCCCATGCAAAATTAATTTCGGGGGCAGGGGAAGATGGTTCGGCCATATATTCTTTGTAAAGATTAATACCAGCTTCCCACGCTGGTTTATTTGTGCTGTTCAAGATGGCGCGGAATGAGTTGCCAATGTACCCTGGCGGATGAGTACCACAACGCCCGTTAATTCTATAAATATGCTTATTGAATGCTACATCTTTGATAAACATATCATGGTTG
>JBAZOX010000186.1:0-5281 GCA_041648535.1 Desulfobacteria bacterium
TTTGTGCCTGAGTAGTTACACATAGGGTTAAAAAGATGAATGAAAAAGATACTACAGTAAAAAAGCTAAGGGAGCAATTCCCCGATTCGATTCTGGATGTGTCCTTTTTCAGGGATGAGACGACTTTTCTTGTCAAGAAAGAAGATATTTTGCCAATCGCCAGGTTTGTTCACGGTGATGCAGATCTTTCCTACGATTTCCTGTCGGACCTTTGTTGTGTAGACTACTTGGAAAGAGAACCGAGATTTGAGATAGTTTATCATCTTTACTCCATAAAGAACAACAAGAGAGTAAGAATAAAGGCCCCCATCCCCAGTAACTATCAGGTAATTTCATCTGTTTGCTCTGTTTGGAAAACGTCTGATTGGCTGGAAAGAGAGTGTTACGATATGTACGGGATAGGTTTCGAAGGTCATCCCGACCTCAGAAGGATCCTGCTTACCGATGACTGGGAAGGACATCCTCTTCGAAAAGATTACCCTCTAAAAGGAAAATGATGGGTTAAGAGGGTTCAAGGAGTCAGGGATTCAAGTGAGATATTAAAGCAACTCTATTCATAACCATATAATTTAAAGAGGTAAAAATGACAAGAACAGAAACTCTGATGATAAACATGGGTCCCCAGCACCCCAGTACCCATGGGGTACTGAGGCTTGTCTTGGAGCTGGATGGAGAGGTTGTTGTCAAGGTAACTCCCCATATTGGATACCTCCACAGGGGGGTGGAGAAATTAGCGGAAAACAAGACATACCATCAGTGTATCACCCTTGTTGACAGGCTTGATTATCTGGCTGGAATGTCAAATAATCTAGCTTATGTGTTGGCAGTGGAGAAGCTTTTAGATATAGAGGTTCCCAAAAGGGCACAGTATATTCGGGTAATCATGGCGGAGTTGCAGCGAATAGCCAGTCATCTCATCTGGTTGGGTACTCACGGCCACGATATAGGGGCTATGACCCCCTTATTTTATGCGTTAAGGGAGAGGGACGAAATCATGTTTCTCTTTGAGATGGTATGTGGTGCTCGCTTGACACCGAGCTACCTCCGGATAGGTGGTTTGGCCTTTGATCTGCCCGATGGGTTTGCAGCGAAGGCAATGGAATTTGTCAAGACATTCCCCTCCAGGGTAGCCGAATATGAGACTCTTCTAACTAAGAATAGGATCTGGATACAGAGGACGAAAGGGGTGGGTATCTTATCTAGAGAGGATGCCATCAACCTTGGTGTTTCAGGACCAGTGATTCGGGGGTCAGATGTTAATTGGGATATAAGGAAATCCACACCATATTCGGGTTATGAGAACTTTGATTTTATAATTCCCACAGGCAAAAACGGTGATTGCTACGACCGATACTTAATCAGAATGGAGGAGATGCGTCAGAGTGCTGAGATAGTGAGGCAGGCGCTTGAGACCCTGCCAAAAGGGGAGATAAACGCCCATGAACCAAAGGTGGTCTTGCCTCCGAAAGAGGACGTTTACACTGACATGGCCTCCCTCATTCATCATTTCAAGATTGTGAGTGAGGGGTTTACCCCGCCGGCTGGTGAAGTATACACCAGCATAGAGTCTCCCAAGGGAGAACTGGGGTTCTACATTGTCAGTGATGGAACGAATAAACCCTATCGATTAAGGATCAGGCCCCCGTCTTTTATCAATCTGGAAGCCCTTCCAACGATGGTTGAAGGAAGGCTCATCGCTGATGTAATAGCGGTTATTGGCAGTATAGATATAGTCCTTGGTGAGGTTGATAGATAAGTGAGTAGGTGAGAGTTGGGGGAGAACGGACTACAGAGTTTTGCTGACAAATACCATGTGTTTCGGTGCATCCAGTGTGGGAAGTGTTCCGGAGGGTGCCCGATGCTCAGAAAATCCCATTTCAACATCAGGAAATTCATCTATGACACCTTTGATAAAGATGCTGCAAAGGTTGTATTTGAAAGAGAAGGTATATGGGATTGTACAACTTGTTCTGCCTGTCTGAAAAAGTGTCCCAAAGGGGTGGATACTACAGGAATTGTTATGGGATTGCGCAGTCTTATGGTGGAGGATGGCAGGATACCTCCTCCTATAAGAGATGCCTTGAAAAGTATAGCCATCCACAAGAATCCCTGGAAGATTTCCGCGGAAGAGAGATCCAAATGGGCGGAGGGACTTGGTGTAAAAAATATTTCTGAAGGGGCAGATATCCTCTACTATGTGGGTTGTACACCTGCTTATGATGCCAGACTTCAAAAAGTAGCAAGGGCAATTGTTGAGATATTGAATAGGGCGGGAGTGGATTTTGGCATCCTGGGAAACGAAGAAGGGTGTTGTGGAAGCGAGATAAAAAGGATGGGGGATGTATGGACTTTTGAATATCTGGCAGAAGAAAACATTGAAATATTCAAAAAATACAATGTCAAAAAGGTAGTAACAATATCTCCTCACTGCTACAATACGTTTAAGAACGAATACAAAGGTGCCGACTTTGAAGTCCAACATTATACAGAATTGGTTGCCTCTCTTATAGAGGAAGGTCGGCTTTCATTTACCCACCAAATAGATAAAACCGTAACCTATCATGACCCCTGTTTTCTAGGCAAGCAGAACGGCATCTTTGATCCTCCCCGTAAGGTACTTACAAGCATCCCAGGAATAAAACTCGTAGAGATGGATAGGGCAAGAGAGAGAAGCCTTTGTTGTGAAGGCGGCGGTGGAAGGATGTGGGTAGAATCCGAGGATTCAGAAGATAGACTTGCAAAGATAAGGGTTGGAGAGGCCATGGATGTGGGTGCTCAAATATTAGCAACATCATGCCCTTTTTGTCTTCTGACTTTGGAAGACGTGGTGAAGACCGGTGAGCTGGAAGAATCCATTAAAGTCATGGATATTGCAGAGCTGGTTAAAGAGGCATTGTGAGGGTAGTAAGCAGGAAGGAATGGAAACGGCAGAGATAAGGATTGGGGTATATATATGTCATTGCGGGATAAATATTGCCTCCACAGTAGATGTGGATCGCGTGAGGGATAGCATATCTCAACTGCCCAATGTTATCGTCAGCAGAGATTTTAAGTATATGTGTTCCGATCCTGGACAGGAACTGGTAATAAAGGATATCAAAGAAAAAGGACTTAACAGGATTGTTGTCGCCTCTTGCTCCCCCAGGATGCATGAGCCTACCTTCAGAATGACCATTCAGCAGGCTGGACTCAATCCCTATTGTCTGGAGATGGCAAATATAAGAGAACAGTGCTCATGGGTTCACGAAGATAGGGAATACGCCACTGAAAAGGCAGTGAAACTCGTATCTGCAGCGGTTGCAAAGGTATCACTTGTCGAACCCCTGGAAGAGAAAGAGGTGGAGGTTAGACCGGAAGCCCTGGTAATAGGGGGAGGGATAGCGGGGATTCAGGCCTCTTTAGATATAGCTGATGCAGGTTTCAAGGTATATTTGGTTGAAAGGGAACCTTCCATAGGCGGTCACATGGCACAGTTGGATAAGACTTTTCCTACCTTGGATTGTTCAGCGTGTATCCTAACCCCAAGGATGGTTGAGGTGGAACGCCATCCCAATATAGAGCTATTATCGTATTCAGAAGTGATAGATGTGAGTGGTTATATTGGTAACTTTCATCTGAAGGTCAGGAAAAAACCAAGATATATCGCAATGGACAAGTGTACCGGATGCGGGATGTGCGCTGAGGCATGCAGGATGAAGGGAAAGATCATTTCTGAATTCGATGTTGGTATGGGAAAAAGATCGGTACCATATATACCTTTTCCCTATGCTGTTCCTTCGAAGTACACCATAGACCCTGAAAATTGTTTGTTTATCACAAAAGGAAAGTGCGGTAAATCCCCGGCATGTAAGGATGCCTGTTCCTCAGATGCTGTAGATTTTGAGCAAAAGGAAGAGATTGTAGAACTGGATGTGGGAACGATAGTGGTGGCAACAGGTTTTGATCTCTTTGATGCTCGAGAGAAACCCGAGTATGGGTATGGTTTATACGATAACGTTTTGTCGGGGTTGGAGTTTGAAAGGCTTGTATCCTCTAGTGGACCTACACAGGGGAAGATCATTATCGATGGCAAAGAACCAAAAAACGTTGTGTTTGTTCAGTGTGTGGGATCCAGGGATAAGAGTGTTGGGAATGAGTATTGTTCAAGGGTTTGCTGTATGTATACTGCCAAGCAGGCTCACCTTATACATGAGAAGTTGCCTGATGCGAAATTAACAGTATTCTATATGGATATAAGGGCATTTGGTAAAGGTTACGAGGAGTTCTATGACAGGGTAAGAGAAGAGGGTGTCAGGTATATCAGGGGGAATGTCTCCGAGATAATAAAGAAAGGAGACCGATTACTGGTAATGGCAGAGGACACCCTCATTGGAGAACCGGTTGATATAGAAGCCGATCTGGTGGTACTGGCAACGGGTATTGTCCCCAGAAGAGACGTAAAAGAGGTGGCGAATCTGCTGAAGATATCCCAATCCCCGGATGGTTTTTTCCTTGAAGGTCATCCAAAGATGCGCCCGGTTGACACCGCCACCGATGGCATCTATCTTGCCGGATGCGCTCAAGGCCCTAAAGATATTCCGGATACGGTCGCCCAGGCAAAGGGCGCTGCATCTTCCGCAATGACAAAGATGGCTAGAGGCAAGGTGAAGGTAGAGGTAACCACTGCCAGTGTAGATACGTTTGTTTGCCGCGGCTGTGGCAGATGTGTGGAGGTATGTGAATACGATGCCCCCAACTTAGAAGAGGTGGAGCCGGGCATTTTTGTTTCTCAGATAAACGATTCTATCTGTAAGGGCTGTGGCGCCTGTTCTGTGGCCTGTCCTTCAGGGGCTATATCTATGAAGCATTTTAAGAACGAGCAGATATTGTCACAGATAGCGGCGGTAATATAGTGGGAAGAATTCAGGAGTCAGGAGTCAGAATTCAGAAGAAATTAATAATCTACTATTAACGCGTATATAAGGACTATCGAGTGAGTGAAGAATTCGAACCAAATATAGTTGGTTTTGCATGCAACTGGTGTTCCTATGCTGGAGCTGACCTTGCCGGCACATCCAGGATGAAGTATCCCCCAAACATAAGGATAATCAGGGTGATGTGCTCGGGGAGGGTGAGCCCGGCCTTTATTTTGAAGGCTTTTCAGATGGGGGCAGATGGTGTTTTAGTAACAGGCTGCCATCCAGGAGACTGCCACTACATAGCAGGTAACCTGAAGTGTGAGAAGACCATGGGAACCACCAGTAAGCTTATAGACGTTTTGGGTATAGGGAAAGAACGGCTT
>JBAZOX010000187.1:0-5258 GCA_041648535.1 Desulfobacteria bacterium
AGATAATCGACGGTTGCAACGCGTTCTTCCGCAGGACGGCTCAACCAGTAGGAAAGATCATCCTTCGCAGATTGGAGGTCATGAAGTTTGCTTTTACGGACAACTTTTTTAATCATAGTCTATAAGTATTTGATTTTATTGATAGCTAATTTTTGAAAAATGACTTTTCCTACAGACTGAACGGCAGGCATGAGTGGCTGGGAAAAGCTTGCGATAACCTTGGAAACTACACAAAAAGTTTGCTATTTAGACGGCCTGTGCAAAAGAAAAAAAGTCGCCGGCTTTTCCCAGTCTATCTCAATGCCCTTGTTCGCTGCTCTCAGGCAACTTCGAGTTGGAGGTGTTTACCTACCGCTTGAGCATAATTTACCAATGTAGAGAGGCGGATGTCTTCTGCATGGTTTTCAATCCGGGAGATGGCAGATTTCTTAGTACACAATTTCTTAGCCACTTGTTCTTGGGTGAAGCCAGCTTCAATACGAGCCTGTTTCAGGAGGATACCAATCTTGAATTGTTCATATCCTTTGTCAAAATCTTTTGCAAATTGGGGGCTTTGCTTCTTTCTTGTTTCAATATATTTATCCAGATCGTCCATCTTCTATTTATCTCCTGCTTAAATATTCTTTCTTCCGCTTTTCTGCCAGTTTAATCTCCTTTAAAGGAATTTTCTGGCTCTTCTTTTGGAAGGAGTTGGTCAGTATGATCAACTCTTGACCATGAAAGAAGCCAAGAAGACGGAAGGTGTTTCTTCCCACATCAACTCTGGCTTCCCAAATATCGTTTGTCTTGACCAGCTTCTTGAAGTATTTAGATGGAACCTGATCAATCTCTCGAATCAATTTCAATACCCATGCTATCTTGGTCGCCTGTGTGTCTGTCAGACTATCCAAATGCTCTTTAACAGGACACTTGCCTGACGCAGTCCGATAGAATGAGATTGTTTTCATTGATTATAAGGTAAACAAATATGTGAACATTGTCAAGATATGAATTTTAAATCTTCAAGCAGCGAACGTAGAAGTAAGCCGCCGCGTCTGGGACTTTGATGAAAACCGCCGAACGTTCCCGCGGTCGGCTTAACTGATTTGATAATAGTTATGGCCTTCCAGCCAGGTCAATAATTTGTCAGGATTAACCGTCAGAATTTGGTTTTTTATACGGTGCAAAACCAAATTCTTGTGCTTGCCTCCTTTAATCGTGAGGAATATAAAGAGTTATCCACAACTCAACCCCTTAACGAAAAAAGGAGGCAAAATGAAATTTTACAATCAGCAACACCAGTTTTACTGCGGCATCGATCTGCATGCCAGAAAAATGTACGTCTGTATTCTCGATCAAAAAGGCAAAACAATGGTTCATGAAAATATCAAAACTGACCCTGAAGAGTTTTTAAAGCTGATCTCACCCTATCTGAATGACATAGTCGTTGGTGTTGAATGCGTATTCTGCTGGTACTGGGTTTCAGATTTGTGCGCAAAGCATAATATACCTTTTGTTCTCGGGCACGCATTATATATGAAAGCCATCCACGGTGGCAAAACAAAAAACGATAAGATAGATTCTTATAAGATTGCCTTATTGCTTAAAGGTGGAAACTTTCCTACGGCATATCCATATCCGGCAGAATGGCGTGCTACAAGGGATCTGTTAAGACGACGGATGTATCTGGTCCGCAGGTGCGGCGAGTTGGTCGCCCATGTCCAGAACACCAAGACGCAATACAATCTCCCGGCATTTAATAAGAAACTCTCACGCAAATACAATCATGCCGGAGTGGCCGAACAGTTTGAGAATCCTGAAGTTCGCAAAAGCGTCGAGGTGGATCTTGCGGTAATAGCATCGCTTAACCAAATCCTCAATCAACTGGAATGGCATATTGAAAAAACCGCTGAACAGCATGATTACCACACACTGTACTTACTCCGGTCAATCCCAGGTGTCGGTCTGATCCTGGCCCTTGTCATGCTTTATGAAATTCAAGATATTAACAGGTTCCCCTCTGTCCAGGATTTTTCTTCCTATGCCCGGTTGATTAAACCGGTCAAGGAATCAGACGGCAAATGGGCCGGTAAATCAAACGGCAAAATCGGAAACCACCACCTGAAATGGGCATGCAATGAAGCGGCAATCCTCATGCTCAGGGAATCCGAGAAAGCCAAACAGTATGTGGCAAAACTCGAACGAAGATACAATAAGGGTAAAGCCCTGGGTATCTTCACTCATAAAATAGGCAGAGCGGTCTATTTTATCCTCAAAAACAAAGAGGCTTTTAATATGGATAAATTTTTCAGCCAATGACCGTGGGATTAAGGATGTCAGCTTGTTGCCTAACTGAGATGCCATAGGCGGACCTGATTCTCTTTATTTACTGCTTGCAGCTTGACTGCTAAAAAGAGTGGGCCAAATGCCTCTAAGCTCAGGGCTTTGATTGGCGGCATCCTTTTTCCCCTTTACAGATAAATGATGCTTGACCAGGCGATATCCGTGTTCTGCCCCTTGCCCGAGTGACACCCTAACTGGATGGATATTTGATCCAAGCCGCTTACTTTGACTGCGCCGGGATAAGGGTACCGAAATATATTCTGAAGCTGTCGAATGGCAGCAAACTGATTGTCAAAGAACGTCTTTGGCTATTCAGTCAATCTCTATAGATGTTTGGTGCAGACGCGTTTAGCGTACTGACTCTCGCGACGGAAGACAAAAGCCGGAACCATAGGGTCGTTTGTCAAGGCTCCATTAACTTTTGAGACGGATCATCTCTGTTTTATTTCTCTCTTTCCGATCTAGAGGAGAGGTTTTTCTCTTGACATCCGAAGGCCATATAGAGGTTAGATTCTGTCTTTCTAAACATCTTTATAGACGAACGGACTCTTCTGATGTCCACCCCTAACATTAGCCAAGCGGACATCGAAATTTTCTGCGATTGTGATACGAACGTTCCTACTCTTGTAAGCATCAACAATCTTGGAGGAATTGCCTGAGAAGTTCCCGAGCGACGCCAACACAGGGAAAAGATGTTCATGTTTAGAAAAGCCCCGCGGCAAGCGACCAGATATGAAACATGGCTTAATCTCGTGAACAATTCCAACAAATTGAGCTAGTAACATTGGGTAGACAACAAGCTTCTTCACTTCGGCGAAGGTTACGAGGTCCGCATTTTTTGCGCATTCCCACGATACCTTAGCGGCTTTGTCAGGCACTGCGCCGGGCTTTGTAAGCCCAAGGTCAACACAATACTTTCCTTGATCATGCGCGCTACGCACCATCAAATTCATGTGCGCCTCGTAGGCAATTCCGTCTCGTTCGAAGCGGAGGTGGCTAAAACTCCAAGGGTACCCCCGAGTACTCGTTTTGACTATGAAAGCTCTGGGGCTCTTCTTAGGATTGACAACCGTAACCACGTAACCGTTGGATCGATAGTGCTCGGATACGCCAACTGTGACTGCCAACTCCAGCGCTTTGGATTGGTTTGAACTAAGAGTGTCGAAAGTCTGTTTATGCTTTTTCAGAAATTTCTTGATGCTCTTCTGAACGGAACTAATGTCCATTTGCTATTTTCCTCACGATCTCGGAATACGGCATGTTTTGGACATACTGCAGAAGGTTGTGCTGTGAGAGAATTTCGTAGAGATCTTTACTTAAAGCGTTCAGCGCCTGGTGGTACGTTCCGCCTCTAGACAAGTCAGTTCTGCCGACCCTAACCTCATACTGATTTTGTTTTGACAATATTGCACCTGCATTGTCTATCACCCAGTAGTTTGAGTTGACGATTGAGAACAACTTTCTCAGACCAGCAATAAAAACGAGAGTGTCAGTTAACTCTTTGGTCCGTTCAATCCCTGCATCTTTGAAGATGTCAGGTGCAGATAACTCTAAGGATTTTGCATAGCTCAAAACTTGATCCGATAGGGCATACGGCAGCGAATTAATAGTATCTGCAAGTTCTCGAAGGCTCATAACGCCCGTTTATCCCCTTTATGAATCTAACAAGTTATTCTCTTGTTCTGATCAATACTCTTCTTTTATTATCTTCATAGTTGACTATCAGAACTAAAATTCCAGAATGCCATGAAAATTATCAGGGTATCATTCAATATACCGTGTTCCCAGGTTTTCAGGACATTCCTCAATACAACAAATAACAATAGATATTAAACAGGACTATATCCGATTCTTATAGGACGAAAAGATGCCTTTGCACGCTCATAATTATTATAGGGTCTTGATTAGAATACCGATAAAGGCACACTTCATGAAAACCTTTAAAAAAATAGCAAAATCGGCGTGGCTTTTTCGGTCAACCTTAATCCGATGGTTGGGCTTTATTTTTTCCAGCCTTAATTTGAGAGATGGCATCATCCAGGGATATATCACCCAGCCACTTCTCACGCTCTTTTGTATAGTCGCCTCGGCCCACCGAGAACTGATTTAGAAACCGAATGGTTTCAACTACCCCCATCTCTTTGAATAGAATGTGAGTAGCCCGGCGGCTTATTTCAGATATCGGTCTTGTTTCTGTATTCATATGTCTAACTCCATCACCAATTCGGTGGGGGATACCACCTTGGTATTTAATCCCTTGAAACTCTTGGCTTTTTTCAGAAACTTATCGTCACATGTGCAAAAATAATCAACTTTTGAAGCGGATGCAAATGCCAAATGCAAAGTGTCCAATGGTTTCATGCCTGAGGCTTCCAGCCTTCTGGCCAGAGCTTCAATTTCTGGTGTCAACTCAACAGGTTCCTTTGCTATTTTGAGAATTGCCAAAACATCATCTTTACGATCCTGATCGGGAATGCAACCAATCTCGAATAGCAGCACATCTGATGAGATGAGCTTCAAACGATCTGACTCGCACAATGCGAGAATGACGAGTACCGCTTCAGCCTCGACCGCTATTCTCGGTTGGGATTTATCATCAAAGGGGCGTTGTAGACTACAACAATCAAGATAAATTCTCATTTAATAACTTTTTCCTATTACGTTCACATTTGCGCTTCACATTGCCCAACATTAATTGTTACATAGCTTTCTGTACTTTATCACATAAACACTATAATTTGCAAGTTGAAGTTAAAATCTTGCCGGTACTTAAAAATTAAGGCTCCATCACCTTGACAAAGAAAGATAAATGTGGCTTAATCTGAAAACAAATAACGCTCAGATTACTAATAATTCTTGTACAGAAAAAGGAGCCCGATGGTAACAGAATTCCTTCCACTGGTCAGCAAACTAACCCGTTATATAGGAAATGAAAT
>JBAZOX010000188.1:0-5249 GCA_041648535.1 Desulfobacteria bacterium
ACCTCCTGAAGATTGGGATGGGGTATTTACAATGAAGACTAAATAACTTATTAATTATCTCTTTACTTTTTATTGAAATAATGCTAATAAGATTTTCACCATATACAATCACCATTAATATTAAAGAAAAAGCGGGGGCTAATTTTAAATGCTTACCTTGATTATAACGATACATATAATCGTGTGCATTGCACTTATTATGATTGTACTCTTGCAAACCGGAAAGGGCGCAGAGATGGGAGCCGCTTTTGGAGGTTCTAGCTCAACTATTTTTGGTAGTAGTGGGCCTGGCAGTTTTCTTGAAAAATTAACAGCCGCTGCCGCCATTATTTTTATGTTAACTTCTCTTACTCTGGCGTATCTTTCTTCTCAACGACCGGCTTCGTCGATTATGCAAGAGGGGTCTACACCGGCTAAACAAAATATTCCAAAATTCCCTGATTCTCCAAAAAACAAATAAAAGGAACTACACTCCTGAAATTTTTGCCGAAGTGGTGGAATTTGGTAGACACGCCATCTTGAGGGGGTGGTGGGCAATCCCCGTGCGGGTTCGAGTCCCGCCTTCGGCACCATCGATTAATTCATCCTGAAAAATGAAAAATTTCCTTTTCAGGGCGGACTAATTAGATTACTTGGAGACCTTTGAAAAACTGTATTTGTTTTGAAAAAGTGTCCCTGAGAGCGAATTCATGAATTTTTTGGGGAACCCACCTTGGCGAGCGAAATGTAGAAAATTCACATGTTTGACCCAGCACTTAGATAAGTGCGGGGGGTTGTGAATTTTCCATGTAGCGATCCAGCACTTTTTCAAAGTGCTGGATCGATGGGTCAAAAAATTAATGCTGAAGCAAAAAGGGATACTTTTTCAAAGCTCTCAAGATAATGAGTAAGATTAGGCAGAACCTTGCTCTCGCTTTTTTATACAATGGGATTGCCATCCCAATAGCTGCTGGGGCTTTATATCCTGTCCTTCACACCCTAGTTTTATCCCCCATGCTTGCCGCTATTGCCATGGTTCTAAACGATATCTCTGTGGTGGGAAATACACTACTACTGAGAAGGTTTGACCTTAGTAAATACCACAATAAATCAAAGGAGGTGGCCGAAATGGCAAAGGACCCTGTTTGCGGGATGGAGGTGGAGGAGGAAAAGGCTGCCGGGAAGTCGGAGTATGAAGGGAAGACCTACTACTTTTGCGCTCCTGGCTGTAAGGAAACCTTTCACAGTGATCCTGAGAAATATATTAAAGAGGAGCTGAAGAAGCTGGCAGAGAAGGCTGAGACCTGTCCCCTATGCTTGCGGGCTAGGAAACAGGGAGGGATAGCCAAGTGGCTGACTAAGCTTATCTACACAACGATATTGCGCCGAAGGTATGAGGCTTATAAGCAGATCCATGGCAAGCCCCCCTGGGTATGAAGATAAAATAAGTCCAAATTTACCGGCCATGGTGGGCGGAAGACCTGTCTTGGGTTGCCCTTATCCCGCTATGAAAGCTCTTTGTCCCAGTCTCCCCAGGATGACTTGTTGTGAATGTTTCCTTAGTGTCCTCCTCTGGTTATCATCGTTATACATTATACCAAAAGAGTTACCTAATTACTGAGCATATACAACCGTCCCTACTATTCTCTACTATTCTCCAGCCGTTAGAGTGAAGCAGTTGGTTATGCGCAGACTTGTCTTTTGGAATGTACAATAGCCTTATTTTCCACAGCATTTTTTATATTTTTTCCCGCTTCCACATGGGCAGGGCTCATTGCGTCCAACTTTCTTTTCGGCTATCTTTGTTTTTGGTGGATTCAATAATATTTCTAAATCGGTAATATCCTCTGGTTTTTCTGGTTCCAATCCAATTGTATATTTCCAACTGTTTTTTTTAAATATTGATGCTACTTCTTCCAATCTTTCTTCTGTTTGTACATTAACAACAGCGGGCTTCTTTTCCGTGCCTAATTTTGCCTTTTTTTTACCATTAAATTTTTTTTCCATCTCCTCACCATTAAAAATATTATAGGATTTATCTACCGCATAACAAGGCTGAAGAAAAACCCATTAATGAATGAATATGTACTTTGTAACTTATTGTTTATATTCAATAATATTTTTATAAAAATCTCAATAATGTACTTATTCTAGAGACTCAACGTAAAGATCACCGCCACGAAGAACGAGCATCCGGTGGATTAACTTGTTGTCCCGCCGTTAATGGATACCAAGTTGTATCTTAACGGCTTCTTCAACCTTGCGCATATCTTCTTCAGAAAGAATGCCAGCGCGGTTTAAAAGCCTTAACTTGCTCACAGTGGCTAATTGATCCGCCATGGCCTTGCTCTCTCTCTCTTCAAAAATCACCAGCGCCTCACTGGGATAGAGACGATCTGCTTTACTGGTAAGAGGAACAACTTGAACTCTATTGAGGAATTTATTTGATGCATCATTGCTGATGATAACGGCAGGACGCTTCTTTTTGATTTCCCCACCAGCAGAAGGATCGAAATTGACCCACCAGACTTCACATCGTTTCATGATCCATGTCCTTAAAGGTAATTTCTGCCCACTCTAATGCTTCATTCTCCCGATTTTTGTCTTTTGCCATTTCGGCGTAGGCAGACTCATAATCGGGACGAACAACGTAAGGACGAACTATTTCCTGGACAAATCTGCTGATTTTGCGGGGGCCTATGAATTTATGAAGACCTCTATAAACTTCTTCATCAACCGTGATGGTTAATTTCTTCTGCATGACACACCTCCTTTATACGTGTAATATACGTGTAGATATATGGCGTGTCAATTAAAAAAAGACAATTTAAATCAAAAGCATGTTTTAACGTTGACTACCTTCCTCTCAATCTCTCTCCAAAATCCTTCGATTCCAAGAGAACCACTTCACACATTTTATCTATTATTTCCTTTCGCTCTTTATGCTATCTATATGCCCCTTTGATAATATTATCAATAATTATCTTCTCTAATTACTTGTAAATACATGATAAGTTGAGAACCGTCCCTTATATGTCTAAGAAATTGGTATCAGCGATTCTGTCCACGATGCAGAGATTGTCACTGAAAAAGCTGTGGAGTATCTTAAGAAGATAGAAGGGTAAAGGCAAGAGGCTCATGAGCTGTAGTTGGTCTATCCTTACGTTCAAGTTTGGATAGTTCATCAAGCCTCTCCAAATCTCTATCTTTCAATCTCAAGCTTATTGCACCCATCATTCTCCTCCTCTTAAGCGATTTATTGCGTCCCCCATTATTTTTCTGCTATATCTGCCATTTAACTTAATCTTTGACTTTAGCTATCAATAATGAGTAAACTACACAAATCTCCTCAAACCTTAATCAAAGAGTTTGTAATGGACAAGATGCCCGGGAACCTGGTTATAAAGCAATTAGAAGTAGGGAAATTAGGGATTTTTTGTTATATAGTGGCTGATAGAGAAAGCAGGGAAGGGCTTATAATTGACCCTGGTGGCAGTCCAAGAAAGATTTTGCAGGCTGCCAATGAAGAAGGTGTCAAAATAAAGTTTATAATAAACACTCACTCTCATGTTGATCATATATGTGGGAATGCAGGGGTTGTAAAGGAAACAGGAGCGAAATTAGTCATCCATGAACTGGAAGAAAAATCTCTAACCCGTGTTCACAAAGGACTTTTAAATATACTGCTGGGAGGAAGACCATCTCCGCCGCCGGACATCCTGGTTAAAGACGGTGATAGTATAGAGATAGGCAATTCAACCTTGGAGGTTATTCATACCCCAGGACATTCAAAAGGAGGGATCTGCCTTTATGGAGAAAACAATCTTTTTACAGGAGACACCCTATTTGTCGGGGGAATCGGGAGGACTGACCTGCCTGGTGGGTCTATGAGGGTATTATTGGACTCAATAAAAAACAGGTTGTTGGTATTACCAAGTGAGACAATAGTATGGCCTGGACACAACTATGGTAATTCCTCTTCCTCAACAGTAATAAAGGAAAAGTTTTACAATCCTTTCCTTACTATGTAGTTTCCATCCATAGGTGGGTTTTTGTCCCCAGAGCTGTCTTTTTCTAGGATTACTGCTTGCGATGTAGGACAATTTAAGAAGACTTTAGTTAAGAAAAGTCTTGACTTTCTCACCGCTTCAAAATAAATATAAGGCAAATAAATCAAAAAATGGAGGTGGAGTTATGGGAGTACCGACTCATGCGGAATGGAGGAAAGTGGAAGGTTATGGTTACGATGACCTGATTTATGAGAAAAAATATTTCGGAACAGGGGGAGTTGCCAGGATGACGATTAATCGTCCCGACAAACTCAACTCCTTCACCGGGGCGACAATTCGTCATATGTGGGAATGCGTTTACGACATAAATGCTGATCCGTCTATAGGGGTTGTGATCCTGACCGGAATGGGTGACAAGGCATTCTGTACCGGCGGCGACGTCGGCGTCGAGGCTGAAGGCGAGTTGGAGGACGCTATATTCATAAGCTGCAATAGCCTTCTCGTGGCCTGCAAGAAACCGATCATTGCCGTTGTCAAGGGATGGTGTGTAGGTGGTGGCAACCATATGGCATACTGCTGCGATTTTACAATCGCTGCAGACAACGCTAGATTTGCCCAGAACGGTCCCCGTGTTGGTAGTCCTGCAAGCGGTTGGCCTATTCAATACGCGATCAGGGTGCTTGGGGCGAAGAAGGCAAGAGAGATGTGGATGCTCTGCAGGAGATACAGTGCGCAAGAAGCCGTGGAAATGGGTCTAGCCAACGTGGCCGTCCCTTTGGATAAGATTGACGATGAGGTAGACAAATGGTGCGGTGAAATACTGGAGAAGAGCCCCACATGTATCCAGGTGCTCAAGGCCTCTTTTGACGAAGAGTTCAACTACATGAGATGGGATGTGCCGATGGCTTTGCAAGGAAAACTCTTCCCGTCTTTTATGCGGAGTGAGGAACAACAAGAAGCGCAGAAAGCCTTTTTCGAGAAAAGAGAGCCCCAATTCTTGAGGTTTAGAGAAAAAGATTACGAAGAATACTTGCGGGCAAGAACAAAAGTAATAGTGAAGTAGGCAATAACCTAACGGTTCATCTTCCCTTCACCAAATCCCCTCCCTTAGGTAAATAGGGCTGTAACCCTTGTAGTTAGTGTTTCTTTCTTCAAGGAACGATTTCAATAAATAAAAGGGGTCAAGCCGGAGAAGTGCCTCTTATTTGAGCGGCATGGAGGGGTCGGGTGAGGCGGAGAGAGAATGCTTACGATATAGAT
>JBAZOX010000189.1:0-5218 GCA_041648535.1 Desulfobacteria bacterium
TGTATACCAGGGGAAACGGTCTTTTCCGGGAACGGGAAATACGACACAAATTGGCCGACATTGCTGTCGAACTTGAGACCCAAAAGGTGCTCGGCTACGAAACCATCTGGAAGATGAGCAAGGGAGCCTCTCCCGTTTATGAACCGTCAAGGGACAAGGTGTTCAATGACCACATACTGGAACGCCTGGCAATGCTAGGAACGGAGATACTTGGGGGCTACTCACAAATAGACCCATTGAATCGAAACTGCAAATGGACAAAGCTCAACGGCCATATGGAAAAACTCTTCTGGTTGTTCCTTGGGTTTGCGTTTGCTGCCGGGACAGACGAGGTGGAGTTGAACATCGTCGGCCAGTTTGGACTGAAGTTACCCAAATCATATTGAGAGGGGGTAGAGACGGATGGACTTTGATTTTTCAGAAGACCAAGTGATGATAATAGATTCGGCAAGGAAGTTCCTGGAAAAAGAGTGTCCTAAGAACAAGGTAAGAGAGTTAAAGGAAGACGAGAAAGGGTATGACCCTGAGCTGTGGAGCAGAATGGCAGAGATGGGCTGGATGGGACTCATACTGCCTGAAGAATATGAAGGAACGGGGATGGATTTCTTTGATCTCACGATCCTGATGGAGGAGATGGGCAGGAATATTCTCCCAGCCCCCTTCTTCGATACGGTTGCCCTATGTTCTCTTCCTATACTCGAATACGGAACCTCAGAACAAAAGAAGAGATTCCTGCCAAAAATCGCCTGCGGGGAGGAGATATGGACCCTTGCATTAACAGAACCATCGGCCAGCTACGAGCCATCGGGAGTGGAACTTAGTGCCACTTCTTTACAGGAGGATTACGTCCTTGAGGGCACAAAGCTATTCGTACCCTATGCGAATGTAGCCGACCGTCTCTTGGTAGTTGCTCGAACAAGCCAAGAGGGAATCACGGTGCTCATTGTTGATGCAGGGAGCCAGGGGATAAAAACGGAAGTCATCCCTACCACAGCACATGATAAGCAGTGCGAGGTCGTGTTCGATAAGGTAAGGGTTCCTAAAGACAATGTTTTGGGAGAGGTAGGCAAGGGATGGGAGATCGTGGAATTCCTCCTTCAAAGGGTATCGGTCCTAAAATGTGCAGAAATGTTGGGCGGGGCCCAATTCGTGCTGGAAATGGCAAATAGCTACGCTAAAGAGAGGGTGCAGTTCGATAAGCCCATCGGTTCCTTCCAGGCAATTCAACACAAATTGGCCGAGGTATTCATCAATGTTGAAGGGTTGCGGCATCTCGTTTATGAAGCAGCATGGAATATAAGCACAGGCTCCCCCTCTCGTTTGCTGACTTCCATGGCCAAGGCAAAGGCAAATGAGGTTTATCAGCAAACTTGTATCCAGGGAGTCAAGGTTCATGGAGCCATCGGATTCACTGAGGAGCTGGACCTGAGCCTTTACTTTCTGCGTACTAAGGCATCGGAGTTCATGTTGGGAGACACCGGTTTCCACAGAGAACGGATAGCCGTTGAACTAGAGGATTACCAACCTCTTTTCATGTCAGTCTAATTGCTCAATGTCTTCAGCATACTGTCAGGAATCCTTACAGGCTTTCCGTTCTTATTAATACATGCCAGCCTGGTCATTCCTGAAGCAAGGAGTTTTTCATCCTCCTTTCTCAAGACAGTGTATTCCATAATAAAACTGGCCCTGGCTATCTCTGAAACCGTTGTTGTTATATCCAGCACATCATTATACCTTGCGGGAGACCTATAATCCACCTCTGCCCTTACCACAATGAACTCAATGCCTTTTTCCATATAGTCTGTAAGGAATTGCCCCCTATCCCTAAGAAATTCCGTTCTCGCTCTTTCAAAGTACTTAAGATAATTAGCATAGTACACCACACCACCGCAATCGGTATCCTCATAATAGACCCTTATTTCCATGGGCAATACACTCCTTTCATGTATCCGTTCACAGTTTACGGTTTGCAGTTAACAGTTGGCAAAAATGCTCCAAGCTTTATATAACAGCGGGCTTAAGCCTGCTGTTGTAATTACCGTAAACTGTAAACTGAGAACCGTGAACCGTTAAGGTTTTTAAATATCTGTGGATAAATTCTAACTTACCAAAAAGGAAGGTCATCTAACCTCTTTACAACAAAACAACATTTTATAACATAATGATATTATTCGACAATTTTACTTGACCAATAAGTAGGCAAACAGGTAAAACCCCTCAATTTTTGAGGTGTTAGGTGGTTTCATTCCTCAGTTATCCACAACTTATCCACAGTCTTTGGGGAAAAGTATTCTAGCTATTTGAAAAAATGAGATTTTTTGCCTTTGTCACTATAAAAGGTATGCCTCCCTTATCTGAGGGAAACCTTTCTGGCGTCCTGGATACTTACCAAAGTCTTTTAACGACTATAATTAAATACTACAGAAAGGGTAAAAAGGCAAGGGCTTGTGTGTTGTATAAAAATAGTCACGTATGCTTCCGATGATTGAAAATTTCCTTTACAAACATCTGAAAGGAACCTATTATCAGGTTAGTAGCTTCACAATAAACCTAAGAGGTCAGAATGGGGGGTTTGGGGTCTGCCCCCGAATCCCCTGGTATCTGACTTCTCTCGGAATCAGTCAGCCATAGAAATTACCTGACGTAACTTATTGCTAAGTAAAGGTTCAAAAGTTGTTGAAAGAAGAAACAAAGAGACATGTAATCTTTATCCTCTTTTTACTCTTAATAGTATTGTCTTTTTTTGTCTTGAAAGATTACCTGGCTTCTCTCGTTGTTGGAGCTTTGATCGCTTATCTATTGTTCCCCCTACATGATAGATTGGCAAAAATACTAAAATCAAAAAACCTGGCAGGAATAATATTGAGCTTGAGTAGTGCTGCGTTACTGCTCTTATTCCTTGCAATACTCATCCCCCCACTGGTTCTTCAGACAGGACAGTTGTACTCAAATACCGAACAAATAGTCAGTAAACAGATACAAGAACTTGAAGAATGTTCTGGTAAAGATTCAAAGGACTTAAGATGCAGGTTGAATGAGAAAATCACAAATCTGATTGGTCAAAAAGACATAAAGGACAAACTAGCTGATACCACAAAGCAGGTTTCAGGGTTCCTCGTCAAGAGTCTAATGACAATTATCGGGAGCATAGCTACTTTTATAATATCCATAGTTATAATACTCTTCTCGGTCTTTTACTTTCTGGACAACGGTGTAGAGATCAAGAATACCATACTTGATCTTCTGCCCATTAAGACCTCATACAAGGACAAAGTCCTAAAAAAGATAGAAGATACAATTAATGCCATTGTGGTAGGAAATGTGACTACAGCCTTTCTTCAAGGTATTGCAGGCGGGGTTATATTCTACATTCTGGGAGTTCCTTCATCTCTATTCTGGGGCTTTTTAATCTTTCTTTTTGCTTTTGTGCCTGCCATAGGATCGACTATTATCTGGATACCCGCTGCAGTAATTCTGATTCTTAAAGGCAGCCTGACAAAAGGCATCGTCTTAATCGCCTATTCAATAATTGTGTTGGGATCTATTGACAATATTCTAAAACCAAAGCTCATAGGCAACAGGATCAAGCTTTCATCCTTTATGATATTTTTAGCTGCCTTAGGCGGTCTCAATCTGTTTGGCATTCTGGGATTAATCTTTGGCCCATTAGTTCTGGCTTTACTATCAACCTTTATCCAGATTTATAGAGAAGAGACTATTTCGTAGGCAGAGCCTATATTTATCCTTAGTATGGAGAGGAGATTTGAAAAAAGGAAAGGTATATCTTATAGGTGCCGGACCTGGCGACCCCGGTCTGATTACCCTGAAGGGTATCGAATGTATTAGAAAGGCAGACGTAGTCGTCTATGACTACCTTGCCAATTCTGAGCTTCTTGAGTATGCCAAAAAAGATGCGGAACTTATATATGCAGGAAAAAAGGGTGGAGACCACATTTATTCACAGTCTCAGATAAACAGTATTATCATCAAAAAGGCAAAGGAGGGTAAGATTCTTGCCCGTCTTAAGGGGGGGGATCCCTTTCTGTTTGGGAGGGGTGGAGAAGAGGCAGAAGAGCTGGCTGCCGGTGGGATATGTTTTGAGATAGTGCCAGGTGTAACCTCTGCAATCTCAGTTCCCGCTTATGCAGGCATTCCACTTACCCACCGGGACTTTACCTCTAATGTGGCATTTATCACCGGCCATGAGGATCCAACAAAAGATGAATCCAGTATCGCCTGGGATAAAATCTCTACAGGTATAGGGACACTGGTGTTTCTGATGGGCGTGAAGAACCTCCCCAAAATCGTCAAGAACCTGATAGAAAATGGCAGGGACCCCAGGACTCCGGTTGCTATTATAAGGTGGGGAACACTTGGAAAACAGAATACCCTGACAGGCACTTTGGAGACTATTGCAGAGTTAGCCAGGGGGAAAAACTTAACCCCGCCTGCCGTAACAGTAGTTGGAGAGGTTGTCAGGTTAAGGGACAAACTCAATTGGTTTGAAACGAAACCACTGTTTGGCAGAAGGATTATAGTAACCAGGGCACGGAGTCAGGCAAGTGAATTCAGCAACCTTCTTAGAGAATACGGCGCTGAACCGATAGAATTTCCCACCATTGAGGTAAAACCTCCTAAAAGCTTTGATGCCTTAGATGAAGCCATTGATAACTTAGAAAGGTATGACTGGTTGATTTTAACCAGTGTGAATGGGGTAAGGTTCTTTTTTGAAAGGCTGAAGGTAAAGGGTAGAGATATCCGGGATTTAAAAGGCATCAGAATCTGCGCCATCGGGCCAAGGACAGCAGAAGATATAGATAGAACAGGAATTAAAATTGACTTTGTCCCGGAAGAATATAAGGCTGAAGCCATCGTCGAAGGCCTGAAAAAAAGAGGGATCGAGGGAAAGAATATACTCCTACCAAGGGCTGAGGAGGCGAGAGAGGTGCTCCCAGAAGAAATCCGTAATTCAGGGGGGAATATTGATGTAGTCCCTGCCTATAAGAATGTTAAACCACTGAAAGATAAAGAAACTATAAAGGGATTCCTCAAAGAAGGAACAATTGATGTTGTCACCTTTACCAGCTCTTCAACGGTAAAGAACTTCGTTGAGATGTTTGACAGGGATGAGCTTCCATCACTGATAAAAGGGATAACTATTGCGTCCATAGGCCCCATAACTGCCGAAACTGCTAAAAAACTTGGGATAGAAACGGAC
>JBAZOX010000190.1:0-5218 GCA_041648535.1 Desulfobacteria bacterium
AGGGTTTCCGGGCATACCCTTGAAGATTGCCAATCCATCTTTAGATGTCACACTACTTGATTCTACCCTGAAGAAGGTAAACTTCCAAAAACACATAATAAGACTACTACACCTGAATAATATTAAGGCAGTACATGGAAGAGCCGAAGATAAAGATGTACACGAAAAAATGGGGCAGGGCTTCGATGTGGTTATTTCAAGGGCATTTTCAGGTTTAGGGAAATTTTTAACCATAGGAGAGCCCTATTTAAAAAGAGACGGCATCCTGATAGCTATGCGGGGAAGGGGGGCAAAAAGAGAGCTGGCTGAAAATGAAGAGGTGTTGACACACCTGAGGTTAAGGCTTGTTGACACAGTTGAATTTTACTTGCCATACTTAAATGAAAAGAGAAGCCTTATTATATTTTCCAGACACCCTATTGAAGACTCTCCTGTCCACTAAGAATATAATCTTCCAGCATCTAATCGAGAGCTTTGAAAAATTACCCCTTTTCGCTTCAGCATCCATTTTTTGACCCATCTAAGCTCGCTTCATTGAAAATTCACAAACTCGCTCTTCGGGCTCAAACATGTGAATTTTCTACATTACGCTCGCTAAGAAGGGTTCCCCAATAGATCTATGAATTCGCTTTTAGGAGTACTTCTTCAAAGCTCTCGATAGGTTATGTAAGGGTCTCTAATTTTCCTAAGCTTTAATAGCTTTTTAGCCGTTTTAAAAAAGGTAGTTCAATAGTCTCTAAAAAGCAAAAAGTTCCACGTGAAACATCCGATTTCCCCTTTTCAAAATACACTCTTTGTGTTATTATTTAAAAATCATCTCTAAATTAGTGGTTGATAGATTATGAGGAGTCAAGGGTTCTAGTGAAATGCTTATAAAATCGTTAGAAAACAAACACTTGGGTCTTTGAATTCTCGAATCCTTTTGCAACTAAATGGGAGAAGAACCAAATGTGAAAATTACCTTTAATTGGCAGGGTGGTGCTGATATAATTTGAATCTAACGCAGTAGCCGGAGGTGTAAAATGATAAAAAGATTGCCTTTAATAATTTTAATCTCTGCGGCTATTTTATTGAGTTCAAATATAACCTTCACCTCAGAAAAGCTTGCCCCAGCAACAGTAAGCAGGGGCCCGAGATTTTTAGTGCAACTGGGGCATTCAAGCACTGTTACCTCCATAGCCATTTCACCAGATGGAAAGTATGCGTTGTCAGGAAGTAATGGTAAAACCCTCAAGCTGTAGGAAATTTTCACTGGCAGGGAGATAAGGAGATTTTCAGAGCATTTAAACCATTTGGAGGTGTAATTATGCATGAAACTTCCAAATAATGAAAGCGTCTATATCCCGATTTCAAAACTTTTGGATTAGGGTATTACAATGATAAATGAATTAGATATTGTTGTATTGATGCACGATATCAAGGAATATGGATTAACAGAAGATGATATAGGCACAATAGTGCATTGCTATGAGGACGGCAATGCCTATGATGTTGAATTTACCACAGCCGAAGGGAAAACAATTGCAGTTCTTACGCTTACTTCAAGCGATATTAGACTAATAAGAGATAAAGAAATACTCCGTGTTCGTGAACTGGTGCATAGTGCCGTTTGATGGTTATTTTAATACGCAAAAGTGTCCATCCCCCCTTTTCTAAAGGGGGAAACGAAGCAGGGGGATTTGAAGGAGGTGCGGTATGAATAAAACCGTTTCTATTTTGAAAATACTTATAGGCTTTTTTGTGATTCCAGCCTTCTTAACTCCTGCAATCGCCTCTGAAAAGCCTGAGATATTTGTGCAACTGGGGCATACAGGTGGTGTTAAGTCTGTGGCCTATTCTCCCAATGGACGGTATGCGTTATCAGGGAGTGATAAAACCCTCAAGCTCTGGGAAATATCGTCAGGAAGAGAGATAAGAACATTCACAGGGCATACAAGATATGTTAATTCAATTGCCTTTTCGCCTGATGGAGGGTATGCACTGTCAGGAAGTTTAGATAATTCCATAAAACTCTGGGATATATTTACAGGCAAAGAGATAAAAACTTTTACAGATAAGGATTCTGTTAATTCAGTAATGTTTTCACCAGATGGGAAATATTTCTTAGCAGGATGTGGATATACTGATATGGGTATAAAAGCAAAAGATACTACTGTAAAGTTATGGGAGGTTTCCACGGGCCAAAAGATAAGGACATTTACAGGACATACAGGTGATGTTTGGTCTGTCGCGTTTTCACCTAATGGAAGACATGCTGTTTCTGCAGGCAGGCTGGATAAAACCATCAAACTCTGGGAAATTTCCACAGGCGGAGAGATGAGAACATTTGCAGGACATACGGACCAAGTTTATTCTGTTGCCTTTTCACCTGATGGTAAGTATGTGCTTTCAGGAGGTAGTGATAAAACCGTGAGGCTCTGGGATGTATCAACAGGCAACGTGGTAAAGATACTTGAAGGGCATACAAATACAATTTTTTCTGTAGCCTTCTCTCCTGATGGGAGATATATAGTTTCAGGAGGTAGTGATGGCATTGGTCTTTGGGATATTTCAACAGGGAATGAAATTTTGGTTTTTAGAGGAGGTGCCCAAACTATAGCCTTTTCCCCTGATGGAAAATATGTAGTTTCAGGGACGGGAAATGTCTTAAAACTGTGGGATTTAGCAACAGGCAGGGAAATAAGAACTTTTGGTGGTAATATAAGTGCTGTTAATTCTGTTAAATTTTCCTCTGATGGCAGATATGTATTTTCAGCAGGGAATACCTTATCCCTATGGGATACATCATCAGGGAGAGAGATAAGGACATTTGCAGGTAATTTTCCTGTAGCAGTTTCTCCTGATGGAATGCATGTTGCTACTGTTTTGAATAATAAAATCATTAAACTCTGGAGTGTATTCACAGGTAAGGAAACAATGACATTTACTGGACATTCGGGCAGGATTATTGATATAGTTTTTTCATTTGATGGGAAATTTTTAACTTCCGGTGATGATGATGTTGGTAAGAGGAATATCAAGCTATGGAATATCAACAGCGGCAAAGAGATTAAAAGTGAATCATGGACATGGAGCGAGCTAGTTAGCGGAGGCATCTCTCCGGGAGGAGAATATGCGCTTATGGACGAAACTGTGTGCGCGGGTGAACATTGGAAAAAAACCCTTAATCTATGGGATATTAATACTGGTGAAAAGATAAAGACCCTTTACCACTTTAGAGAAACTGGTATTTATACTGACTTTATAGCCTTCTCGCCGGATAGAAAAAAAGCTCTTTCTGGATATGAAAACAGCTTTCAACTATGGGGAGTGGAGACAGGAGAGAAGATAAGAGATATAAAAATATTACCTGAAAATCCTAATGCCAAACCTAGGTCTGCTTCATTTTCATCTGATGGAAAATATGCAGTTTCCGGACATTATGACAACTCCATTAAACTGTGGGACATTTCAACAGGAAGAAGGCTAAAGACATTTACCGGACATAACGCCGGAGTACTGTCTGTAAGCTTTTCACCTGATGACAGATATATCTCCTCTGGAAGCTGGGATGGCACTCTGAGGATATGGAATGTTGATTCAAATAAAGAGGTTGTCCAGATGGTCCATTTTAACGATGGCGAATGGATTGTCATCACCCCTGAAGGATATTACAACTCATCTGCTAACGGCGACAAACATTTGAATGTCCGCATTGGCAATAATGTATACGGTATAGACCAGTATCGTTCAGTATTTTATAAGCCTCCGATTGTTGAGGCTGCATTAAGACTTGGAGATACACAAAAGGCGATTGCAGAGGTACTTGGTAGTGAAAAGGAGAAGCCAGTAGTTGCCACTATTCAAAACATAGAGCCTCCGTTTATTGTTATTAAATCCCCTGAAGACGGGAAAAAGATTGATACAACAAATACTGAAATCTCTCTTTATGTTGAGGACAGGAATCAGACAATTAAAAGTGTGAAGGTGTATGCCAATGGGAGAACAGTTACTGGTGAGGAGGTAAGGGGGGTTAAACTTGTAGGTGCTATTCCGGAAGGCAAGAAATCCCTTGATTTAAAAATCCCTGTCAGTCTGGACATTGGAGAGAATCTGATTGAGGTAATTGCATTCAATGGCTTTTCCGAGGGGAGAAAGGCGATACGGATCTATTCGGCCATTGAAAAGAATCTAGGCAAAGGAGAGGCGATATTGCCAAACTTATGGATACTTTCCATCGGCATAAACAAATATCAGGATAAAAACCTGACACCCCTTTCCTATGCGGTAGCAGATTCAGAAGGGATTGTTGAGGCGTTCAACAACCAGAAGGGTAAACTATTCAGGGAGATAAAGAGCCTTATCATAAATGACAATAGCTCCATAAAGCCAAGCCGAGATAATATTACCGATAACCTTGATTATGTGAAAAAGGCAGGACATAACGATATTGTGCTTTTATTTATAGCAGGTCATGGCATAAATGATGATAGCGGTGACTTTTATTTCCTCCCTTCTGATGCTGTCATATCAGAGGACGGCTCTATAAAAAAGTCAAAGGCTATCTCATGGAGGGACATAAAGGCGATACTGGATATACCTGCAAAGAAACTGATATTTGCCGATACCTGCCATTCAGAAGGTGTGGCTGGAAAGAAGACAAGGGGTGTTGATAATGACCGTTTTGTAAAGGAGCTTCAGGAGGCGAATGCAGTTATCTTCACATCGAGCAGGGGGAGGGAGCTTTCACAGGAATCCGATAAATGGAAACATGGGGCATTTACTTATGCCATAATTGAGGGGATAAGCGGGAAAGCTGACTTAATCAAGGATAACAAGATCTCAATGAAGGAGCTTGACACATATGTCTCTGAAACAGTTCCTCAAATAACGAATGGCGCCCAGCATCCGATTACAAATACCCCTGATGGTTATGTTAATTTTCCTGTGGCTGTGCTGGAGTAAAATATTTTTAGATCATCTCCGAAAAAGTTGCTAGAATCTTAAAACTTGACCCCTTGAAACCTCGACTCCTTTTTTTGCAGCTAAATGGGAGAAGAACCATAAATGAGAAAAATTATCTGTATAGCCAATCAAAAAGGTGGGGTAGGTAAAACCACTACAGCCGTTAACCTGGCTGCTTCTCTTGCTGTGGCTGAAAAGCAGACTCTCTTAGTAGATATAGACCCCCAAGGAAACGCCTCTAGCGGGGTCGGCCTCAACAAAGATGAGATTAAAG
>JBAZOX010000191.1:0-5216 GCA_041648535.1 Desulfobacteria bacterium
CCTATCCATCCGGCAAACCCTATGGGATGTAAGATAATATCGTAACTTTCCGGGAGAGAACCCAGCGTGAGTTTGGCAAGAAGGGAGAAAAGGATCGAAGAACCCAGGGCTGCACCACCGGGCTCTGCCGCTATCCTCACTTCAGACAGCTTCAAGCCTATGATGAGAAAGGGGATTGAGACGATAGTTCCAACCAGTGGGCCACTGGCGCCTACATCCAATAGGGTCTTTCTGTCCAGTAAGGGTGATTTCATCTTTATAAATGCCCCGAAGGTTCCGATAAACGATGGAGCCGGAATAAAGTAGGGGAGGGTAACATTAATGTCGTGTTTTTTGGACATAATGTAATGACCCAATTCATGGGACAGTAGAATAAATATTAATGTCAAAGCAAAGGGTAACCCTTTTACGATTTGAAAAGGGGTTTCTATGGGATTTACCCCCTGCTGAATTGCACCGGCAATCATTGTTGTAGCCAGAGTTGCAACAAAAAGCAGGATGCTTATCTTAAATTTAGGCTTCGTTTCCTGATTCATAAATTTCTTTTTATGTTTTTTAGGTGGTCTTCGCTTTTTTTAAATTGATGGATTTTCCATTTTTCAGAACGGTCAAATTGGATTGAAAGCTATCATAATAATCAACTATTGATCTTCTTATACTCAGGCAGCAGTTTTTGATAACCATTGACCCCATTCTTTATCCATGCCACGTCAGAGTCTTCCAACTTTCTGACGACTTTGCCGGGTACCCCCATAACCAAAGACCGTGGGGGCACTTTGGTCCCGGCAGTTATCATAGAACCTGCTGCAACAATAGATTCAGTCCCTATAACTACATCATGGAGGATTATTGACCCGGCTCCTATAAAGGAGTTTTTCTCAATTGTTCCCCCATGTATTATACAACCATATCCTATGATAGATTCCCCCTCTATTATTATCGGTTCATCCGGCATAGGATTTAAAACAACGTTTTCCTGAACGCATGAGCCAGGCCCTATAAAGATGCGGTTAAAATCGGCCCTGCAGATAGCCCCATATAGTATCAATGTGTTTTCAGAAACAAAGATGTCTCCAATCAAGGTGGAGTTTGGGGCAATAAAAGAACTGTTGTCTATCCGGGGTTTCTTCCCATTAAACTCTACAATCATTTTACCTCCTTTGGCGTTTCTACACAATTTCTCCCACTCCGCAGAGAATCTGGTAGTCGCAGTATCTACAGTTTTGATAATCCGGTTTCGGTTCAAAATTTTCAGCCAATATACCTTCAGCCAACTCCAATATCTTTTCCCTGGCCCCCTCTAACTGCTCATCCCTGTGGCTGACAGAAACCCTCTTATTCTCAATCAAAAAGCAGTAACTTGCCCTTTCCGGTTTAATATTCCATGCCTCGATTGCTCCAAGACTGTAAACAGAAAGCTGGAGGTCGCTGTCCACCTCCCTTTGTGTCCGGGTTCTGCCGGTTTTATAGTCTATCAACTCATAACCACCTGTTTCTGTAATATCTATCCTGTCCACCCGGCCTTTAACCCTGTGTTTTCCCACCTTCAAGGTAAATGGCCTTTCAAAATACTCTGGTTTATTGCTGTCCAGCTTAAAGTCATCAAAATAGTCGGTTAACCCTGTTGTTGCCTTTTCCTTGAATTGTCTCCATTGAATCGAATCAGGCAGCCGGGACATCTTCCATGCGTCTTCAAACAGTCTCAAGATATCTTCCACAGAAGCCTCTTTTCTAGTATAGTTTTTATGAAAATGCTCTAAAACCCTATGCAATAGGCTGCCAACCCTCATATTGATGGTAGATTTTCGAGGGATTTTGTAAATAAATGAATACTTAAACTTTAGGGGACATTTGTCGTAGGTATCCAGGGCAGAGAAGGTAATATCCAAACCCCCATCTGTTATGGGCAAGAATTCCAGATAAGACTCCTGGTCTTTGGGGGTGGGCTTTTTTTTGCCCTTATCCTCTTTGTCCAGAAAGCTGCCCCCCAATTTATCATCCTTATTCAATACATGCTCCGTTTCAGGGTCTTTTCCCATTGCCTCTCCCAGAAACTGGGAGGGCTTGCTTTCCTTTTGATCTTCTTTATACCTTTCTACATGAAAGAGGCGAAGCTTCTCCCTAGCCCTGGTCATTCCAACATAAAACAGGCGTCTCTCTTCATTCAGATGGAGTTCTCTGGATGAAGCGTCAGGCAGCTCTTCTTTAAGAAGTTCATCAGGAAGGTCTATAGATAAGGAACGTCTTCTGCCGGGGAATCTGGACTGGGCAAGATCTGTCACAAACACAACCCTGAACTCAAGACCCTTGGCCTGGTGAATAGTCATCACGTTGACTGCATCGAATAGAGGGAGATCGGAAGGCTTTTCACTTGAAAGCATGATATAGGTTAGATGCCTTAGAAAAGACCTCAGATTAGAATAATCCTCAATAGAAGAATAGTCCTCTGCCATACTTTCCAGCTTCTGGAGATTGATCAAACCGGTCATATATTCCCCGGTACCTGTCTGGAGCAGTCCCTCCCTGTACCCAATCTTATCGATTATCTGCCTGACCATTTCTCCTGCTGTAAAATCCTCTTTTTGATCTATCAATCCCTGAAGCAAGCGTCGAAAGGAGTGAACCTCTTCGGTTACTCCATTCTCCAGATTTGCAACAGAATTCACCTCCTTTAATGCATCATAGAGGTTTATGTCCGAATTGCTTCTTGCCCAGTTTGATATACGGCATACATGGATGGGGGCTATCTTAAATGGTGAGGTATGGATAGCCCTTATAAGGTTTTCTGTGTCAAAGGGGTTATCTATGGCCTTCATCCAGGAGAGGATATCCCTTATCTCTTTTCTTTCAAAGAACCCTGAACCGCCAATGAGGTTATAGGGGATTCCTGCCCTTTCCAGAGCGGTAATTACAGGTTTTGATTGGGTCTTGATACTTCTCATAAGGACCGCTATGTCAGAGAGACCGAGGGTTTTATCCTGCGCTAAAAGGTTTTGGATCTCCGATACGAGATAATCTGCCTGCTCCTTATCATTGCTAAAGGAGAGGTGCCTGATGGGATCGGTATTGTGCAGGTTCTTGTCAGCGGCAGCCTTTAATCTTTTATCCAGTCTGGAAAGGTTATGGGCTATCAGGGCATGGGAGGCATCCAGTATCTCCTGGGGCGATCTGTAATTCTTATCCAGGGTTACAATCCTGGCATCGGGGTACCTTGTCTCAAAATCCAGGATGTTCTTTATGGAGGCTCCCCGGAATCTGTAAATACTCTGGTCATCGTCGCCCACCACACAGATGTTCCTGTGGGATGCTGACAGGATATCCAACAACTGACCCTGGGCAAAATTGGTATCCTGAAATTCATCCACCAGTAGATACTTAAATCTCTGCTGATATTGAAGAAGGAGATGGGGCTTTTCCTTGAAACCCTGAAGGGTATACAGGATGAGGTCGCCAAAATCTACAAAATCTTGCTCCAGGAGGAGTTTTTGATAGATGGAATAAACACCGGCTACTTCACTGATCTTCAGTGTATTCAAGTCCTTTTTCCCATCTGAACCGGCTAATCTTTTGGCAAACCGGGTATAATCATCTGCCGTTATCATCTCATCTTTGGCACGGGAGATAATGTCCAGCATCTGTTTCATAAAGCCATGAGGGGTTCCTTTGATTTCATAATACTTCAAATCCAGCCTATTGATATTTGTAACCATAATAGATAGCTGCTCTGCTTCGGTGATGAGTTTGAAAAAAGGACTTAGGCCGAATTCCAGGGCATTTTCCCTTAATGCCTCTGCACAGAAGGAATGGAAGGTGCTGATCCATATATCGTCATGACTTGATGCAAGAAGTCCCTCAACTCTGTTCCTCATCTCCTCAGCCGCTTTATTGGAAAAGGTCAGGGCTAGGATATTCGCTGGATTTACGCCTTCGTTTTCAATCAAATTGGCTATCCGATGGGCAATTACACTGGTCTTACCCGTACCTGCTCCGGCAACAATCAAGAGCGGGCCGTTCACATGGGTAACTGCCTTCAGTTGATTTTCGTTTAGTTTCATTCTGGCTCCTGACTCCTCATGAAAAGCATCGAGATTTCGAACCGTTTATCAATACTTTAAGATACAACCCTATAGGTGTTTAGTCAAGGGATATTGAGACGTTGCTTGAAAATTGGAGTTTTTATGGTTTGTAATAAAGAACTGGATTTTATTTACAGGATTTATAGTACAGGCAGGTAGAAAAACTTAAAGCACCTATAGAGTTTGGCCGATAGGAAAAGAAGTGAATGAATAAACGTATTGATTATTTGGAGGTTGATTTGTCTGAGTCTGGTGTTTTGACGGTTTAATAAAAAGGACAATTCTGTTTTATTACTTTTATTAGTGCATATTAAGGGAGCCTTGCTGTCTGTATGCTAGGAAAAATCAGGACAGAGAAATTGAGAGTTGGCATGTATGTAATCCTGCCTTTGTCGTGGTTTATACACCCCTTTTTAAAAAATAGGTTTTCCATTACCTCTGAGAAGCAGATCAGACAGATGTTGGACTGTGGTATTACAGAGGTCACCGTTGATCTGTCAAGAAGTACGGTCTTTGAGGATAACGAACCGGCAGATAGGATTGAACAAGAACGGGTACCCACAAGTATTGTACCTGATGAGCTCAGAGAAGCAATTAACGATAATAAATTATCCTTGCCGGAAAAGGCAAATGCGGTTCACAAACATTCCATAAGGATGATAAAGAGGTTGATGGAAGCACCAACAGCCGAGAATATCGGTGAGACAAAAAAGGGTATTTATGATGTTGTTGATCTCATTCTTTCTGACGATGCGATATCCTATCACTTGACAAGGATTACATCACACGATTACTATACCTATACCCATTCTGTCAGTGTTGGTGTTCTGGCCGTTTCTCTCTCCAAAGAGATGTTTAAGAGATCGAGTTCCCATGATATGCACGAATTGGGCGCCGGTTTTTTCCTTCACGATTTGGGAAAGATTTTCGTTGATGAGACGATTCTCAATAAGCCAGGTAAGCTGACCGATGTGGAAATGAAACAGATACGACGTCACCCCGCTTTAGGGTACAGAATATTGAATAAAACGAATCAATTGACTAACGAGTGTGCTACTGTTGTGCTTCAGCACCACGAAAGGGATGACGGTAAAGGATACCCTAAGGGACTGAGGGGAAGCGAGATCCATGAATATGGGC
>JBAZOX010000192.1:0-5199 GCA_041648535.1 Desulfobacteria bacterium
ATACCGCGTCTGCCCAAATTTGATTTATCGACGCTACCTAATTCTGATGAGGAAAATAAAGATCTTTGTCGGGTGTACTCTTATACATCAGACTATCTTTCTTACCAGGATTGTCCCCGTAGGTATATGGTTTTTCGAAAATACGGATTTGCTCCATCCCGTTCCACGACGATGTTCTTCGGCAGCTTGGTCCATCAGACTCTAGAAGATTTACATCATCGCTTGATTCAGACGAGGAGGGATAATTCCTGATGGGCATCACAAGGCAAATAGACCCTATGGAAGAGTTTTTACAGCATTCTTTCGATGAAAATTTCGAGCATCTGAAAAGGGAAAGTGCGCACACTATCCCTCCGGCCTTGAAAGAATTGGCTTGGCAGCAGGTTTTACTCTACTGGCGCAAACTAAAAGATATTGCTGAGAAAGTAACTGAGACAGAGGTAAAACTGACCTTACCTGAACAGACAACTCCCGCCAGCCGGCGGTATACCATCGAAGGGGTAGTCGACATCGTAAAAGAAGACGACAAGGTAATAATGTATGATCTCAAGACCCACGAGGCTGAACAGGTGAGGGCCTTTCAGGACTTGTACGCTAAACAACTCAATGTCTACGCTCACATCTGGCAGAACTTGCGGGGTCAAAATCTGGATAATATCGCCATCATTGCCACCGCTCCACCCCAGAGTCTTTTAGATGCTCTGGCAAGCGGTGACCCAAATCGATTGTCAGTGGAGATGAAGAAATGGGATCCAGTAGTCAACCTTGATTTTGATCAGGGATCATTAGATGAATGTATTAATGATTTTGGCATTACAGTGGACAAGATCGAAGATGGACAATTCTGTGCCCCTTTCCCCGCTAAACTGAAGGAACAAATGCCAGGCAGGAAAGTGCATTTCGGAACGGCGGTTTGCCGTTACTGTGACGCTCGTTTTTGTTGTAACTCCTATAGACGTTATGTACAGGGAATGAGACCCAACGCTAAAGGCTTTCAAGCCATGCGTTTTTATTTAGAGGATTACGGTGATGAATCTGACCGGAATCAATGGCTTGAGGCAACCTTGGGTGCCCAACGTGAGACTGAAGAAGAATAGTGGTATAGGCGTCGATTTCATTCTGAGGAGATGAAAATGGTAATGTCCATTGAAAAGATGACCCTGCCAAAGAGGCTGGATGAAGAAAAAATCGAAGCACTGAAACAGTTGTTTCCTGAAATATTTGCAGACGGCACGATCAATCTGGATGCTTTGCGGGAAGAAATTTCTGATGCTCTTGAAGACGTAGATGTGGGTGAAGAGCATTATGGGCTTAACTGGCCCGGCAAAAAGTATGCACGAAAGCTAGCTGCCATGCCTTCCGCCGGAACGCTGGTACCGGATCCAGGAGAAGGTGTGGATGAAGAGACCACGCAAAATATTTTTATTGAAGGGGATAACCTGGAGGTTTTAAAAGTATTGAAGGGCGCTTATGCGGGAAGAGTGAAGATGATATATATAGATCCACCGTATAATACTGGAAATGATTTTATTTATAAAGATGATTTCAAAGAGCCTGTCGAAACGTATCTCCGAAGAACGGGGCAGGAGGATGAGGAAGGACTTTTAACAAGCAACCCCAAAGCTTCTGGAAGATTTCACTCAAATTGGCTGACTTTTATGTATCCTCGCTTGAAAATATCAAGAGATTTATTAAAAGATGATGGTGTAATTTTTGTTAGTATTGACCAGCATGAAGTTCATAATCTACGATTGATGATGAATGAAATCTTTGGTGAGGAAAATTTTATTGCAACTGTATCTGTTGTTAACAATTTAAAAGGTAGAAGTGATGAAACCTATATTGCAACGGCTCATGATTATATAATGTTGTTTCAGCGGGGAGAGTTTGAAACATATGGTATTCCATTACCAGAAGATTATTATGATCAATATACCGAAAGAGATGAAATTGGGAGGCCATATCGCCTACAAGGACTACGAAAACGTGGAAGTGGGGCTAAAAGAGAAGATCGTCCTAATATGTATTATCCCTTCTATGTTAATACTAACAATGGGTCAGTATCAATTGTGAAAACAACGGATCACAATATAAAAGTATTCCCAAAACTCCAAGATGGATCTGATGGACGTTGGAGATGGGGGGTTGATACAGCAAAAAGCAGAATTCACGAACTAATTGCCCGTAAAGTCAGTGGAAGAGATGAACATGACATTTTTGAAATTGACTATGCAGAGGAGGATGGTTCTCTTAAAACAGTTAAACCAAAATCAGTGTGGTTGGGGACGGAATTTTCCAGTGACGCGGGAACTAAATTCTACAAGGAATTTATGAAAGGGATTGACTATCCTAACCCTAAGCCCCCGGCATTAATACGTTATTGCTTATTACAGGCTACTAAAGAAAATGATATAATCCTGGACTTCTTTGCTGGTTCTGGTACTACTGCCCATGCGATTTTTGACCTTAACCATGAAGTAAATGAAAATCTTAAATTTATTCTGGTGCAGATTCCTGAGCCCACCGGTAATAAATCATATCCGACTATAGCTGAGATTGCAAAGGAAAGGATTCGTCGTGTATCTACTAAACTTAAAGACGAAGGTGTTAAGGGTGATTTAGGTTTTCGTGTGTACAAGTTAAGCAAATCTAATGTAAAACGCTGGCAAAAATACACTGGCGAGAGCATTAATGAGGTTGAAAATCTTTTTATGGAACGTGAGAACAGTCTTATAGACGGATGGAAGGTAGCTAGTGTTTTAACAGAAATCATTCTGCGTGAAGGTTTCCCGTTAGATAGCAAAATTCGAGTTGACATATCCTATAAGTCAAACAAGGTATGGCAGGTCTCTCATGAAACTATTGAATACCGGCTTTTTGTTTGTCTGGATAAAATAGTAGGTCGTCAAACATCAGAAGTTATAACCGGGTTTGGCAAAGACGTGTTCGTTTGCTTAGATGCGGCTCTGAATGATGAGGAAAAACTCATACTCTCCGACGCAATTAAAGTCAAGACGCTGTAGGTGAAGGAGGTGGATAATTTATAAATGTCAACCAAACTTAAACTGCAATTTGATGCCAACCAGGACTACCAACTAGAAGCCATCGCCAGCGTGGTAGATCTCTTCCAAGGGCTGACCCCAGTGAAGGATCATTACGGTGCCAGTCTGTTTCCTGAGGACCAAACCAGCCTTTTTGAAGGCGACCGACAACAGATAACCATCTTCGACAATGAGATTAACCCCAACCTTACCGGAGGGACGGACCTGGACGAGCACTGGTTGTTGGATAATTTACAAGAAATCCAACGTCGCAACCAGCAGAAGAGCACGGAAGAGAACCGTGGCGGCACCTTGGACGTGTCGTTTTCTCTGGAAGTGGATGAAGGGATGGTAATGGAAGGTACCGGTAACGATTCGGTTCGTACCCCCCATTTTACCGTCGAGATGGAAACCGGGACTGGTAAGACTTACGTTTATTTCAGAACGATCCACGAACTCCATCAGCAGTACGGTTTTACTAAATTCATCATTGTAGTTCCCAGTGTGGCCATCTTTGAAGGGGTGCGGAAGACCTCTGAGATAACGGAATCACACTTTGACACCCTGTATAGCAATGTCCCTGTCGCGTTCATTTCCTACGATGGAGCATCTGTGAGCCGTATCCGTGATTTTGCATCCAACCAGTATCTCACGATCATGGTGATGACCCGGGATTCTTTCAATAAAAAGAGCAACAATTTCTTTAAAGTAACCGAAAAATTACAGGGCGAACTAAAACCCTACCAGTATGTTCAGGCTGCTCGCCCTATCGTCATCCTGGACGAGGCTCAAAATTTCGATACGGACAGCTCCAATGTGGCGGTGAGAACATTGAGGCCCCTTGTCGTTTTACGTTATTCGGCCACTCACCGGGTAACCCCCAATCAGGTTTATCAGCTTACCCCGGTTGACGCCTTTCGCCAGAATCTAGTAAAACAGATCGAAGTGGTAGGCATCTCCCAACTTGACAATCTAAATGCCCGGTCCCTACGGGTAGTTGATATCCAGCGAGACCCTATTCGGGCAACCTTGAAGGCGGTACTGCTTAAGAAGGGGAAGGCGGTTGAGATGGATATCATCGTAAGGCAGAAGGACAATCTCTTCGAAAAAACCGGCTGGGACGAATACCGGAATGGATACGTGGTGAGTGATATCAAGATCAAAAAAGAGATCGAAGAAAGTTACGTAGAATTCGAAAATGGTGTATCTGTCTCTTTTAATACAGAAGTGGTGGGTTCCCGGCAAGAATTTTTCTGTGCCCAGATCGAAAAGACTATCGAAAAACACATGGAGCGGCAGACTTTACTTAAGGATCAAGGGATAAAAGTTCTCTCTCTCTTCTTCATCGACAAGGTGAAGAACTACACATCTGCAGATGGCATCATTAAGCAGATCTTTGACGAGAGTTTCGAAAAGCTGAAAGTAAGATTCCCCCATTTTGCGGGTTTTAGCGCGGCAGAGGTTCGCAACGGATATTTCGCCAAAAAGAAGAACAAGAGCGGTGAAGAGGAAGCGGTAGATACCGCCGGCAATACCCAGGAGGACCGTAAACTTGAGAAGGCCGCCTTTGAGCTGATTATGAAACTCAAAGAACAACTTCTCTCCTTCGATGAACCTGTTTCCTTCATCTTCGCCCATTCGGCACTAAAAGAGGGCTGGGATAACCCAAACGTTTTCCAAATTTGTACGCTAAATGAGACAAAATCGACGATGAAAAAGCGCCAAGAGATCGGACGGGGCCTACGGCTCTGCGTAGACCAGACAGGCCAACGAGTCGCCGATCAGGACGTAAATGTGTTGACCGTGGTGGCCAACGAGAGTTACGAGAATTATGTGGCCAAATTACAAGTGGAGTACCACGAGGACGGCACTTTGGCACCGCCGCCACCCAAGAAACCGGAAGAGGGAACAACACTGCGTAATGATAAGCTTTACCATTCAAAAGAATTTCGCGAGTTCTGGGATAAGCTGAATCAGAGGATGAGCTATTCTATCTCAGTGGATACTGACTCGTTGATTAAGAGTTGTTTAGAGCGCCTAGGAGAGTGTTGCAAAACTCCCTTAATAAGCCCACTAAATCCATAAAAATCTAGCAAAGAACAATTACAAGGCAGGATATCCCAGCATTACGGCGAATATTAAAGATATTAAAAGATAC
>JBAZOX010000193.1:0-5174 GCA_041648535.1 Desulfobacteria bacterium
TGGGAGTATAGGGGCTCCACTTAACTTTGACAGATCAATAATACCTCTTTGAACCTTATGTCTCGGTCCATTAGGACCATCTGGAGCCAAAGCCAGGTCAGAACCATCTTTTAAAACTCTAATCATCCTACGAAGGGCAGAAAAACCACCCTTGTTAGTTGAACCTCGAATTGTCTCATATCCAAAAAGTGCTGTAGATCTGCTGATAATCTCTCCGTCACTATGATGACTTGTAAGCCCATAAACCTGCCTTTCTTTATAGCGCTTAAACAATATTGGAATCATAAGCAATCTTCCATGCCAGAACGCAACTATTACACTCCTCTTTTTCCCCCAAATTTGTCTAACATTTTCTGGATTATGCTCTGTTATTCTCAAAGTTAAAGACAAAAATTTAATTAATAAAACTATTAATAATGGCGCTGCCTTTGCCTTTATCTTCTTCTCTAACTTTTTGCTGATGAGCCTTTTTCTAATCTGTCTGAACTTTACCATGTTTTTGTTTTATTTAACAACCTCTCCATTGTCTCTAAACTGTAATTCATATAGTTTTGTATATTCTCCGTTCTTCTTGAGAAGATCTTCATGTATTCCTTCTTCAACAACTTCCCCACCAACGATAACTATTATCCTGTCAGCATTTCTAATAGTAGAAAGCCGGTGGGCAATGATGAAAGTAGTCCTATTCTTCATAAGGTTTTCCAAGGCATTTTGTACCTCAATTTCAGACTCAGAATCTAAAGATGAGGTTGCCTCATCGAGTATTAAAATAGGGGCATCTTTTAAGATTGCCCTGGCAATTGAAATTCTCTGCCTCTGTCCACCCGAAAGTTTCACCCCTTGTTCTCCAATCATGGTATCATATCCCAGAGGGGTTTCCATAATAAAATCATGGGCATTGGCAGCTTTCGCTGCCATCAGAATGTCATCCTCAGACCTTTCTATATCACCATAGGCGATATTGTTCATTACAGTATCATTGAATAAAATTGTCTGCTGGGTTACTATAGCAATTTGTGATCGAAGGGACTCAATGGTAACATCCCTAATATCCACGTCATCTATCAATATCGCCCCTTCTGACACGTCATAGAAACGGGGAATTAGATTGACCAGTGTAGTCTTTCCTCCACCACTCATCCCAACAAAGGCAACAGCCTCTCCCGCCTTTACTTTGATATTAATATTCTTTAGGACCAATTCGTTATCATACTTAAAGGAGACACCTTTAAATTCTATGCCCTTTGAAACAGGTTTAAGAGGTTTTGCGCCTTTTTTATCCCTAATTTCAGGTTCGGTATCGAGAATTTCAAACACCCTAGAAGCAGCAGCCAGTCCTTGTTGAACTGTATTGTTTACCCCACTGAGTCTCTTGACTGGCTCATAAAGCATAATTAAACCAGCAAGAAAGGAAAAAAAGTTGCCTGGGGTGGAATAGCCTTTTATAACAGAGTATCCGCCATACCATATAATCAATGCAGATCCTAATCCCCCTATGAGTTCCATAACAGGAGACGATATGGAACGAATCTGATGGGCTTTCATATAGGCTCGGAACAGCCGATTGTTTTCCGCAGAAAACCTTTTGTTTTCATATTCTTCCATCCCGAATGCCTTTACAATTCTATTTCCGGATATCGTTTCATGCAAAAGCGTTGTCAGAGTCCCCATAATATTTTGGTTCAGAGTGCTAAACCCTCGAAGCCTTCTGCCAAATTTCACAATGGGAATAATTGCAAATGGAAAAACCAAAAAGGCAAAGCTTGCCAATTTCCAATCCCGATAAAATACAACACCGATTAATCCAATAATACTGAAAGAATCTTTCAGGACACTTGTAACTGCACTGGACACTGCTCCTTGTATAAGGTTGACATCATTGGTAACCCTGGACATCAGAACCCCGGTAGGGTTTTTAGTAAAGAAAGAGAGAGAAAGGGTTTGTATTTTGCAATACAATTTATTTCTAATGTCTGCAACTATTCTTTGGCCTACATAGCTCATCAAATAGGATTGCCCATAATCGAATGCACCCTTCATAAAATACAATAAAATAATAGCTAAAGGGATCAAATGGAGCATAGATATTTCATTTATGGCTAATGGGAATAAAACCGGGGCAATTAAATCTTTCTTAAAGAACAGCTCATCTAACGCCGGCTTTATTAAAAAAGCAACTCCTGCTGTAAACGCGGAGACAAATACCATACAGATCATGGCACCAGATAACCTAAACCAATATGGCTTCACAAACTGCAGTAAACGCTTATATAATTCCATTATTACCTTCCTGTTGAGTCGTTTCAGAACCCCTACAACCTATTTTAAAGGAGCATATTCTTCTTTCAATAATCAAGATAATCCCAGCACATATAACCCCTACAAATGCCCCTCCAATAACATCAAAAGGATAATGAACTCCTACATATACTCTGGAGTAAGCCACCAGAAGAGCTATAGAGATAAAGACTCCAACAAGCCTCTTGTATTTGTACCCAAAAAAACTAGCAGCTGCAAAGATATTCGATGCATGAGAGGAAGGGAAGGAATAGGATTCCAGACCGCCACATCCAACCAGCAAATTAACATGGGGCAATACATTACAGGGGCGAACCCTTGCCACGACAGGCTTTATCACCTGAGCGATTAACAGATCACTAAACCCAACAACGACAATCACCAAGATGGCTGCTACTCTTCCTTTCCTGCCGCCTTTTACGATCAAAGCAAGCCAAACAATCAAAATAACAATCTTCCAATAATGAATGTCCGTTATTACAGGCATGATCCTGTCGAAAAGACTGTTCTGCATAGTGTTATTGATAAAATAAAATAGACTTGTGTCGATCTGTAAAAGGTGGTCCATTAGGCTATGCCATTCCCTGTCTAGTTTTAAATCCGGACACAACAGCGGGCTTAAGCCTGCTGTTGAGAACCATTAGTCTATACCATTCCCTAGCTAGCTTTCAATCCCTTAAAATTGTAGCACTTATAGATATAAATACTCCTTACAGGAAAGCCATTTCGTTTAATCGTTAAACATCTGCTTTCTTCTATACGATCAAAAACAGCCGTTACAAAGCTGGATTCGCCATAGCTTTGTTCAGATACCAATACCGCATTATTACCCAAACGCGTTGAAAAGTCATTCCAAATATTGTACTGATTAAATCGTCCTTCCCACGATACTTCATAGACCGGATACTTTTGACTCTCAGTGTAAAATGCCAACTCCCCCACAACCTGATGGCGATGACCCAATATAAAGGTGGGAATTTCTTTCGGCATTTCATGAAGGACTTTGTTTACCTCTAATCCCATCTCTCGCCATCCATGGAGCGCACTGGTCGGGTCATCCTTCAGGGAAATCGGTAAGAGAGGATATATAGCCTGTACATGAGCAACAGTAGTTAGCAGAAGACTGGAGGAGAATACTATTATCAGCCATGCAACATGGAGTTTCCTTTTCTTTCCTCTGGAAAGTGATAAAAGAGACAGACCTGTCATAGCTATAAGACCCGAGAAATAAGCCATCCCAGGCCAATTCCCTTCAACCTTTGTACGAAGACTAATCATCGCGAAGAACAGAAACACAGGGGCAGATGCACAGAATAACAACAGGAGGTTGGCATTCTGCCTTTTCAGACCTAAATAGAGGCTCTTTGCCATTATATACAGCCATGCAATAAAGACGAAAGGGGAGACAATCCCCATTTGTCCTCCGATATAATCCAAGAAGTATTTCATTCCCGGGTTTTCCTTCTTTGAAAAACCATGTGTGAATTGAAAATTAAAGGATATCCAATCATGCTTAAAATTCCATATAATAACCGGGCTAAAGACAACCAATCCAATAATCAATGCCAAGTACGGTTCTTTTCTCATCAACCACTTTCTATTGTCTTTTGACAATAGTAAAAATAGAAGTATAGAAGGGACAAAGAGAAACATCGTATATTTGCTTAAGAGCCCAAAGCCTAAAGCTAACCCAACAAGATACCACCAAAATTCCTTACCGGTGGATATCGCCTTATATACGAAGTACAGGCCTAATACCCAAAAGAACCCCTGTGGGGTATCTGGGGTAACTATTACGGCTCCTATTGCATGTCCCGGCACAATATTTACCAGAAATGCTGATAGTAAACCTACTCTTTCATCTCCAAAAATGTCTTTGCCCAATCTGTATGCTATAATGGTCATAAGAAAAATCAGTACAACACAGCTAAGCCTTGTAAAGAATTCACTATTACCGCCGAGGAGTGTAAAAAGAGAGATAAGATAGGCCACCATAGGAGGATGGTCGTAATAACTGAGACCCAGATTACGCGACCAGTCCCAATAATAAGCCTCATCCGGGGATAAGTCTAAGAATCCTATAAATATAAGTCTAACCAGTGTTACACTAAAGAGAAAGATAAGGAAGTAAGTTTTGTATCTGTTCATATTTTCCATACTACTAGCACCTAAATCGGAGCACAAACATCTTCAATAGACTCTCCATCATTATTCTAAAATTAAAGGTAGACTCCCCACTCATTCTTTCTTCAAAGACAATTGGGACTTCCTTAATTTCGAACCCTTTTTTATAGGCCTTGTATAAAACTTCCTGGACAATAGAGGGCCCTGTGGAAATCATACTATTGAGGTCTATAGCCTCCAAAACATCTCTCCGAAAGACCCTAAATCCAGAGGTGCAGTCTTTTATCTTCAGGTTTAGAATGATTCTTATATATATGTTTGCTAACCGGGTTACCCATGTCCTCATAATATTTCTCCCAAATTCCCCCCCCCCTTCCAAAAGCCTGGAGCCAATAACTACATCACAGGCATCCATCTCCTTTAGCATAAGAGGGATATAAACCGGCTTATGGGAAAAATCCCCATCCATTTCAATGACATAATCGGCTCCTTCCTTCAGTGCATACTGAAACCCCTCTATGCCTGCCGTTCCTCTACCCCTTATGCCAATCCTGTGAATAACATGAACCCTTGGGTTTGTTTTCCTCATCCGATCCAGAATCTTGCCTGTTCCATCGGGAGAATCGTCATCCACCACAACCACGGAAATATCACTGGATACAGCTAGTATCTCTTGAATCAGTCTCTCTATATTTCCAGCCTCATTATATGTGGGAATCATTGCCATAATCTTCATTGTAATAACCCTATTG
>JBAZOX010000194.1:0-5164 GCA_041648535.1 Desulfobacteria bacterium
TATAAAAAGCCAGCCCAATCCCCTCAGGGACCACAGGATGAAAACTGAACAATCCAGTAGCCAATTCCTTTACTTTGAAAATATCCACCTTATAAAAATGCCGCATGAGGACGCCGGAAAGTGCCACACCCAGAATAAGAAATAGAGGAAAATAGTCAGCAGCAAGGGAGATGTATCGAATCTGTGGAATAACTACCCTTCTGAGGAAAAGGTATGTCACTGCCAGCAAGATGATGATGTCGGTCATATAGAGTGTTGGCACCCCTATCTCGAACAACCCATCCATACCCTCAAACAGATTCACAAAGAAAGGTATGGGCTCGGTAAAAAATCTCAGGTGTCTTATAAGGATGAAGAGAAAAGACCAGTGAAAGGCCAGTCCTGCCAGCCAAAGCCACTTGGTTCCTCCGTATACAACCCTTGGGCCATCCCTTAATTCGGCTCTTGTATTCCTAAAAAGGGAACGAAATAAAAGTACCTCAAGAGCCATCCTTAGTATAACACCTAACGTATTGTAAGGACTCTCGAGATTGTTTGCCTTGATCCATGGATGTGATTTCTGTTGACCACAGGTGGTGGGTATTCGGAAAGGGACAGGTGCCTTGGCCCATTTCCCAACACGATATACGACCCCAACAAGGAAAACGAGAAGAGCCGCATAGGGTATTACAATTCCAAAGAGGGAATTTAATCCTACCACCCCTACTCCCATGAAGACAAGCAAGACAAGTATTACAACTGTGAACAGAGAAAACCATAGACCCATTTGCTACCACCTCATTATTTCAAGTTAAGTGCCTAAAGTTATTTAAAAAGGAAATTCCTATGCTATCAAGTTAGTTGCGAAGCCCCAAACTTGATAAGTCAGAAGTCAGCCCTTAGTCAGTTGTCGGTTGCCAGCTGGCAGCAATCAGCCATTCTTTCTTTTTTCTGATCACTGACAACTGATCCCTGTAAACTGTTACTAATGTTTATACTACGCTATCAATGTTTTCCTCTCTGATATCCAGTTCCTGTTCTGAAATCTCACCTATCAGATCTGCCCTCTTAAGCAAGCTGAAGACCCTGTTTTTAACTTCAGCTACCCTGATCTCATAAACCTTCTCCCGGCATTTCACATATGTGTCGAAGGCGAGAAGGGCGAGTTTATCTATTCGGTGCTCAAATTCCAATAACTCCTCAAAGAGCTGATCGTTACGAATTTTACCCCCCAATTCCTCCCTTACCGCATTCTTTAAATGAAAGACAAATACCACGGCCTGGGCGGGAGAAAAATCCTGAATCGCCCTGATTTTGATAATCCTGTCAAGAAAGTGAGAGAGTTTCTCAGAGTCTCTCCCATGGAGAAGCTCTTCATATATATCCTCTATCTCCAGTGATATCGTATTTCCAACCGGATTAGCAAACTGATTCTTTTCCTGCTTCAAAAACCTTGAAGTGTCAGGGGGATAAGTCTCCAGTATCATGTCAAACCACCTTTTCAAAATGGTGGCCTTCTTTTGTCTCAAAAAATTTTCCAACATTGTAGAATAATCACTCACAAAGGATTAAAAGCTATAACTCCAAATCGATTTCAGGTCCCTTGGTTAACGTATTTCTGATAATACAGTTTTTCCCTGCTCTTAAAATAGCCTTAGAGCGGGGACCTGGGTCCTGTGGGAGAGATATATCCCCCACTATACCAGAAATCCTCCGCTCGTTACCCTCTGCAGCAATCTGGAACGTCAAGTTAATCTCCATCCCCTCGTGGGAGATATTGGCTGTTTGACAATACCTGGCGATGTGAGCGCCAACACACGATCCCAGGGCCGCAATCAACAATTCGGCTGGCGAAACACCCTTATCAGACCCACCTTCATCTTTTGCCATGTCCACCAGAAATCGATGATCCCGTACATTGACCGAAAAACAGAGCCCACCTTCATGCTTGATATTGACGAGGTCCATAACTTCCCGTTAAATTTGTTATCTGTTGACCGTTATCCGTTTCTCCGTTGACCGTATTTAACTCTTCGCCTGTGCCCATGAAGAGGGGTATCGGTGAACGGAAAACGGTAGACGGTGAACTATTACAATTATACACACCCGGTAGGCTTAGAAAGCCCTGCCAGTTTGCAAGCCCCTTTTGCTGGTCCTGATGGAAACATTTCGTATATATACTTCAGCTTAAAGTCACAATCCTTGCAGAGCTTTCTGATCATTGGGGCAATACCATACTGGGTATAGTAATCCCTTATATAATTGATAAGCTTCCAATGGTCTTCCGTAAGTTCTCCTTCAATACCTTCCACTGTTGCATAACCCTGCGCAAATTCTTTACTCCATTTATCAAGTTCCTGAAGGAAACCATCTTCATCAACTTCGTAGGTCTTTCCTCCAATTTCAATTTGTGGCATATTTCTTACCTCCTTTTGTTATTTTTTGATCGTTATATGTAACCTCAACTAAAATCTAATGTATCTGAATTCAGAATTGTAGGGGCAACTCATGAAACCAAAAGTTCACCATATATCTCAGGGCGACGACGGTTCAAAAAGAAACCCATTTTACTCTCTCGTACCTTTGTCAGATCACTTGCCCTCAAATCAGCTACGACAATCTTTTCCTCTTCGCCATAGGCATCTACTATTATATGACCTTTTGGGTCCAATACCAGTGCCACTCCAGGAAACGACCCGCCTTCATCATAGTTGCCTACCTGATTACATGCCACCACAAAAATGCTGTTATCATAAGCACGTGCAGACAGATATCGCAACCATCGTTCCCTCTTTTCCACAGATGTCTCTCGTGGAGAGGCATAAGGCAGAAAAAGAACCTCCACCCCTCGTAACGCCAGGATAGTAGTCAATTCAGGAAAATGCGTGTCATAACAGAGTTCAATGCCAAAGATCATTTTGGAATGTCGATAAGTGGGAAAATCATTGCCATGGCTGTATATATTCCCCTCATTGGGGGCAAGGTGGAGTTTCCTGTAGATATTACCCAGTCCATGGGGTGAGGTCACAATATGACTGATAAAAAGGCTATCTCCATCCCCTCTTTCTATCAGACCACTCAATATTGTTAACCCGGTAGATTTAGAAATGCTAACTAAGGCATCACTGCTAGGACCGGGAATAGGCTCAGCGTAGGAGCCGATTGTCTCCTGGACACTGTAACCGGTTATACTCGCTTCTGGGAAACAGATTACATCAACCCCTTTATCAGCAGCCTCTCTGACAAACGATTCAATCCGCAAAAGGTTATCAGACGTTTTCCCCATAACTGAGCACATCATCACAGCAGCAACTCGTACATCTTCCATTCTTCAACCAATATCTACTCTTGTTAGAAATTCAGAGCAACGGGAAATTGTCTTCCACAAGAAGACGCATCTTCTCTATTCTTATCCAGCTTCTGTCTATAAAAAACGGCCTGGTTAAACAATCCTTCAGCCCACCTTCCTTTTCCTAAAGCGTGTAAATGAGAATATGTAGCCAGGACATTCTTATAGCAGAGGCCATCCCTTATCCCATTAATACCATTGCCTCTCTTAACCTTAAATGCCAGAGCAAGCTGGTTCTCTTCCCAATCGAGGATTCTGGAATAATGAAATTCATGGCCACACAAGGTCTCCCCTACTCCAAAATAAGGATTGGGCTGATCTACCTCTAAAATAGTGTACCCATGCCCCTCAGGTCTTCCTTGCAAAACAAAGGTCAGGGGAAAGATCCCAACCATGGGAAATGTCTTATTCTCAACGATTAGTTGTTCCCCCAAATACATCATGCCTCCGCATTCTGCATAAACAGGAAGTCCCCTCTCCACAAATTCACGCAGAGATTTCTTAAAACTTTCGTTGGCTGCTAACTTCTCGGCATGGGTCTCAGGGAAGCCTCCCCCTATGTAAAGGGCATCTATGGTAGGAAGTTCACTATGAACAAGAGCGCTGCAATCCACTATCCTGGCTCCAAGCTTTTCCAGGGCCTCCAGGTTGTCAGGGTAGTAGAACCAGAATGCTGAGTCCCTGATTACTCCAATCCGTGGCTTTTTTGACAGATTTAGAGATAACCCCTTTTCTTCCATATCCTCAGCGTCAGTAGGATCAATATAATCCAAGGAAGGGGCCTCCACTGCAATATCCCAAATTCTCTTTATATCTACATATTGTTCAGCAATCCTGGCAGCTTCATTTACAGCTTTCCTGGCCTCTGGATGTTCCTGGGGCGGAACCAACCCCATATGTCTCTCTGGAAAGGCTACACTTTTTATTTTAGGAATAGCTCCCAATACAGGCACTCCACATCTATCTTCTATCGCAGTACGCACAATGGATTCGTGACGGTTCCCTGAAATCCGATTCAGGACAACTCCTTTTATAGCAACTTCAGGATCAAAATGTTGACAGCCAAGTATCATGGCGGCAACAGTACGTGTTGTCATACTACAATCGACTACCAGAACCACTGGGATCTGAAGCATCTTTGCAAGCTCGGCGGTGCTATAACTCCCCTGCGGATCCATACCGTCGAAAAGGCCTCTATTGCCCTCCACCAGGGCACCATGGGTTTGGTTAGTATGGACTGAAAAGGAAGAAAAGATGCCCTCTCTTCCCATCAAGAAGGCATCCAGATTGTAACAATGCCGACCAGATGCCAATCCAAGCCAGGCTGCATCTATATAATCAGGACCCTTTTTGAAAGGAGAAATCGTCTTCCCCTCCTTGCGAAGACAGGCTGCTATCCCTACCGTCAGGAGAGTCTTGCCTGAGTTTCCTCGCAGGGCAGAGAAGGCTATCCTTGAACAGTTTACAACCATTTCCTTACTTTTTCTACTCCTCATCCTCAGCGTCGTGTTGCTTGCCGGCACCCTTGAGTCCGATGAGTGTAGTACTACCACTTGACCAATACTCAAGGAGCCCCTCAGTCACCATTTGGTTCACTAGCTTCTTTACGTCCCTTGGCTTTCTGTCTGGAAACATACCATTGAAGTCTTTCAAATAGAACTTTGTCTTGCCTTTTTTTGACTTCAACGTATCGAGTATAAGCTGCTTATCCTCTTCGATACCCATTTAGCACCTCTCTTCTTTACTACTCAGGTTTTTAGGCTGAAGGCTATTAGTCACTGCCTACAGGCTATCCGCCTGAGCAGTTAGCTCTTTCCTCTAAAATTTAAATTGTGT
>JBAZOX010000195.1:0-5120 GCA_041648535.1 Desulfobacteria bacterium
ACCCCTTCCAGATTTGCTTACATTTACAGGATGGGACAGTGGTTTGAGGCAGGCTACAAAAAGATGGAAGGGGCATACAGACGACTTTTGGAGATTTCTCTTTGCTACAGGAAAACCGTTCTGGTTTTTGCCCTGCTTATATTCCTCTTTAGTCTTTATATCACAAAATTCATCGGTAAGGAGTTCATACCACCCGAAGACCAGAGCCAGTTTATCGTTAGACTTGAAGCCCCAATGGATTATTCTATTGATAAGGCAGACGACCTTTTCAAAAAGGCCGAACAGATATTAAGAGAGACTCCAGAGGTGAAGACAGTCTTCTATGCGCTGGGGTTTGGCTTAACCCCTCAGATAAACAGGGCGGTACTGTTCGTACGTCTGAAGCCCAGGGTGGAGAGGGAGAAAAGCCAGGAGCAGATTAAGGCAGATATAAGAAAGAAGACGGGTCAGATAGCGGGGCTCAAGGCAACAGCCGAGGATATCTCTATGATTGGCGGGGGTCAGAGAATGGTGCCGATTCAGTACAGTATCAGGGGAAGGGACCTTCCTTCCCTTCAGACCTACACGAAGCAGATCGTTGCTGAGTTTTCAAGATTGCCCGGCATTGTGGATGTGGATACCTCCCTTGAAACGGGAAAACCGGAGCTTAAGGTCTATATTGACCGGGACAAGGCTGCGGATATGGGGGTGGATGTTGCCACTGTTGCCCAGGCCATTAATATCCTTATCAGCGGGGAGCTAGACATAACAAAATTCAAGGATGAGACCAGGGGGAAAAGATACGAGGTTAGAGTTCGGCTCAACCCTGAAGACAGGAAGGATCCGGATGATCTGACAAGGCTTTATGTGAGGTCACGGGACGGAAGGCTTGTTGAACTCTCCAGTGTTGTACGGATACAGGAAGGAGGAGGGCCCAACATTATCAATCGGGCAGATAGGCAAAGGGCTGTAACGGTCTTTGCCAGTCTTGAGGGTAAACCCCTGGGGCAGGCAATGGCAGAGCTTGATGCCATATCGGCGAAGGTGCTTCCACCTGATTATCTACCGAAGTACAAAGGTATGGCTGAGACCATGGGAGAGTCTTTCAGGTACCTCTTGTTTGCCCTTATCCTTGGAGTGGTCATGGCATACATGATCCTGGCTTCCCAGTTCGAGAGTTTTGTGCACCCTTTTACGGTCTTGCTTGCCATGCCCCTCTCATTCATCGGGGCATTCGGGGCACTCCTTATTACGGGGAATACCCTCAATATCTTCAGTTTGATAGGGCTCATTCTCCTAATGGGGCTTGTGAAGAAGAACTCGATACTGCTTGTAGATTACACCAATACCCTGAGGGAAAGGGGCATGTCGAGACAAGAGGCAATCCTCCATGCTTGCCCTGTGAGGCTTAGGCCCATTCTCATGACAACCCTGGCCATGGTCTTTGGCATGATGCCAGTGGCATTCGGTATCGGCGAGGGTTCGGAAACCCGTGCCCCCATGGGTATCTCCGTCATTGGCGGTCTTCTTACCTCCCTTTTTCTGACCCTCCTTGTCGTTCCGGCAGCCTATGACCTCTTTGATGATTGGCTGGCAAGGCTTGTGAAAAAGAGAAAGGGCAGGGGTGAATAATCGCAGTATCTGAATGAAAGGGACAAAGGCTTGCAAACTCTAAAGATGGCGCTCGTTATCTTTTCCGCTCTATCACTGATATATGTCTCATCTTTTGGATGTGGAAAGGAAGGGGAAGATGAGATTAGCGGTACAGCAAATAGAAGTTTTGAAGGGAAGGTCATTGATATCGAGGCTGCCAGTGTAAAGACAATGGATATTAACTATGATATAGATGCCATTGGCTCGTTTTTTTCGAATGAGGATGTGACCATAACTTCAGAGGTTACAGGGAAGGTGAAAGAGATATTTGCCGATGAAGGGAGTCCGGCAAAGAAAGGGGGTATTCTTCTCAAGGTCGACGATGAAAAGGCCCGGCTGGTCGTCGAAAAGGCGAGATCGATCGTTGAAGAAACAAGGGCAGCTTTTGACAAAATAATGGCAGGGGCAAGGGCAGAAAGAGCCGAACAGATGAAGACGAATCTGGATAAGGCAAGGATCAGCCTTGAGAAGATAGATGGCGATTATAAGAAACAGAAGGAATCTTACGAGAGCGGGTTAATAGATAAGGGCACATTTGACAAGATAGAGTCCAGATATGAAATAGCAAAGAAGAAGGCATTGACTGCGGAAGATGGATATAGAATAGCCATAAGTGGCCCTGCGAAAGAGGATGTCGGGGTAGCAAAAGCAAAGGTTGAGAAAGCCATGGTAGGTTTAAGGGTAGCGGAGAAGAATCTTAAGGATACAAGTGTATATTCTCCCATCACGGGGATAGTTAATAGTAGGATGGTATCTCTTGGGGAGCACGTCAAAAACGGCACTAAGCTTTTTAAGATAGTGCAAAACGACCCATTAAAGCTCTCTTTCTCTATCCCTGAGACATTTGCCGGTGAGGTTAAGATAGGTCAGACTCTAGTAGCCACGGTTAATGTCTTCCCTGGAGAAAAGTTTATAGGGAAGGTATATTTTATAAGCCCTGAATCTGACCCTTCTACACGAAGCCTTAAGGTAAAGGCAAAGATAGGGAATAGAGATAATAGACTAAAACAGGGATTCTCTGCAGATATACAGTTGACCACCTCGACCAAAAAGGATGCTATGGTGCTTCCAGAAGAGGCTGTTGTGTCAGTGGCTAATAAGCCATCCATATTTATAATCAGGAACAACAGGGCAATACTGGACCACATAAGAGTTGGCAGACGCCTTGACAGAAAGGTAGAGGTGTTATCCCATAGGTTAAAAAGGGATGACATGATAGTTACAAAAGGGCATAAAAACCTGGTTGATAATGCCAATGTGAGAATAATAGGGATGGGAAGGGGGATAAGATGAAGATGGTTCTTATAGCGTACTCTGAGGCTGCTGACTACGATCTGATAGGGGCCATAAAGGCCGCAGGGGTAAGAGGCTACACAAAATTTACTGAGGTTCTGGGCGAAGGCACCGAGACCGAGCCTCATATGGGAACTCAATGCTGGCCAGGAAGGAACAACTTCCTGGCCATAGCAGTTGAAGATAAAGAGGTCGAACATCTGATTTCGACAGTTAAAGAAATGAAGAAAAAGCACCCCAAGGCTGGGGTCAAGGCATTTATTATGCCGATGGAAGGGATAGTCTAGCACCGTTTATGGGAGGGGTGCCCCTTTGTGCCTGAGTAGTTACCAAGAATCTATCCATGCCAAAAGTAAGCGTTATAATTCCCACCTATAATCGAGCAAACCTACTTGAGGAAGCAATTGAATCAGTTCTATCCCAGGACTATAAGGATTTTGAACTTATAGTCGTTGATGATGGTTCTACAGATGAAACTGGAGACATTGTGCAAAGATACTCTGAGAAAGCAATTTATCTTTATCAGAATAAGAGAGGTGTGAGTTGTGCAAGAAATATGGGCATAAAAACCTCTTCTGGAGAGTATATTGCCTTTCTGGACTCCGATGATAAGTGGGTACCAAAGAAGCTCTCTTCTCAGATGGATTTCTTTACGCATGATCCCAATGCCTTGATATGTTATACTGAAGAGATATGGTTTAGAAATGGCATAAGAGTAAATCCCATGAAAAAACACAGGAAACACAGTGGGATGATATTCGAGAAGGTATTGCCCCTTTGTATTATAAGCCCTTCTTCTGTTATGATTAAAAGGGATTTGTTCTTTGACCGGATCGGTTTCTTTAACGAGAGTTTACCAGCGTGTGAGGATTACGATATGTGGCTCAGAATAGCCGCCAGGTACCCTGTCTATTTGATAGAAATCCCTCTGATAATAAAGAGAGGAGGACATCACGATCAATTATCCCGGAAGTTTGTGGGTCTTGACAGGTTTAGGATAAAAGCCTTGGTTAATATATTGGAAAGCGGCGTTCTCTCCCCGGAACAGTACAAAGCGTCATTAAAAGAGCTAAGGAAAAAATGTACCATATTTGGCAATGGGTGTTTAAAAAGGGGAAAGATAGAAGAGGGAGAAAGGTATTTAAAGATACCGGAGAAATATCAAGTTAGTTGCAAAGCCCCAAACTTGAGAAGTCAGGAGTCAGGAGTCAAAATGGGAAACGTAGAATATAAACAATTAGATATAAAGTCCATTGATCTGACTGACACTACCTTTGTCATTGCCTATGGTTTTACCCTAACTCAATTAAAGAAATCCATTGAGAAGATAGGCATACTCAATCCTCCACTGGTGAAAAAAAAATCCAAGGAGCAGTACAGCGTAGTGTGTGGCTATAAAAGACTTCTGGTCTGCCAGGATATAGGGATAGAAAAATTGAGATGCGCTATTATGGGCCAGAATATCGAAGACAAGGATACCTTTTTGACAAGCCTTTATGACAATCTCTCTCATAGAGTTTTAAACCCTGTTGAGAAATCCATAACCATTGGTAAACTACAAAAATACTATTCAGACGAGGTTATAGTAAAAAAAATCTTACCTCTTTTAGGATTGAACCCCCATTATTCGGTATTGGATAGGATCAAACCTCTATCAGGTCTGGATATAAAGATTAAAGACGCAGTTGTAGATGGAAGGATAGATGAGGGGGTAGCCGCAAAGTTTTTGAATTTTTCAGAAAAAGACAGGGAACTACTTTTCCAACTTCTCTCTGTCTTAAGGTTTAGCAAAAATAAGCAGAACGAAATTATTGATAATTTCTATGACATTACTAAGAGAGACGGATGCTCAATATCCGGCATTCTCGATGCCAGGGAATTAAGGGACATTTTAGCCGACAGCAGCCTCAACATACCCCAAAAGGGCAGTAGGGTGCGTTACTTCCTCAGGAAGCTGAGATATCCAAAGATAGTTAAGGCTGAGAAGGATTTCCTGGAGATGAAAAGAAACCTTAACCTGGGAGACTCTATAAAACTGACTCCCCCACCGTCTTTTGAGGGGGACAGATACTGTATTGAATTTCAATTTGAAAACATGGATGACCTGGAAGACAATCTGAAAAAGATAGACTCCATTAAACACAATAAAGAATTCAAAAGAATAATTGAAGGCTAAAAAGATGGTCGGATATATT
>JBAZOX010000196.1:0-5112 GCA_041648535.1 Desulfobacteria bacterium
CACATCGGCTTTCTGAATATACGTCGGGTCTGAAATTATCGGCTGATTGATACTGCCCAGATCACCGGAAAAGACTATCTTGACCTCACGGTCTTTTTCCTTGACCCAAAGTTCGATGATGGCAGAACCCAGGATATGTCCTGCATCACTGAAACGGACACGCACATAAGGGGAAAGGATAATATCGTTCCCGTAAGTTATTTGCATGAAATATTCCATGGCCGCAGCAGCATTATCCTGTGTGTAAAGAGGTTCAATCAAGCGCTGGCGGCCGGCGCGCCTCTTTTTACGGTTACGCCATTCCGCTTCCATCTCCTGTATATGGGCGCTGTCAGCCAGCATAATCCTGCACAAGTCTGCGGTCGCGGGTGTACACAGAATGCTGCCGGAAAACCCCTTGTGTACCAGTTTGGGTATCAAACCGCTGTGATCGATATGTGCATGGGTTAGCAAAAGATGGCTCACCGTCCCAGGGTCGTAGGGGAAATCCAGATAGTTGCGCTCCTCCATCTGTCTCGATCCCTGAAACATGCCGCAGTCCACAACTACCCTTACACCTTCCGTCTCAATCAGGTAGTTGGAACCTGTTACTGTCCCCGCCGCCCCCACACAAGTTACTTTCATAGCCTTCCTCCTTATGCCCGCTCACTACACGATTACCGTGCGCTTAATGGTCTTCACCACTTCGTCTGGGTCATCCAGGATGGTTAGCATCTCCATATCCTCCGGGGAGACCTTGTTTCGCCCCAAAAGGTCGCTTCGCATCCACTCCAACAAGCCGTTCCAATAATCAGACCCAACAAGAATCACAGGGAAGGGTTTGATCCGTTTGGTCTGGATGAGGGTCATGGCTTCGAATATCTCGTCCAGCGTTCCGAAACCGCCAGGCATGCCTATATAAGCTTGAGCATATTTGATGAACATTACCTTCCTTACGAAAAAGTATTTGAACTCCAGGTTTACATCTACGTAAGGGTTGATTTTTTGCTCGAAAGGCAGCCGAATATTTAGCCCGACAGACTTTGAGCATCCCTCTCTCGCTCCTCTGTTAGCTGCCTCCATGATACCAGGCCCACCACCGGTAATGATGTTAAAGCCATTTTCAGCCAATTTCTTAGCGATGATAACTGTCTTTTCATATGTCTCCTCACCTGACTGAACTCGGGAAGAACCAAAGATAGAAACGCAGGGATATATGTCAGATAGTGTCTCAAAACCATCGACAAATTCGGCTATAATCTTAAAGAGACGCCATGAATCAGTAACAGTTATTGCATCAATCAGGTATTGTTTTTCTGACATGGATATCTACCTCCCCTATTCTTCTAAAAGATAGTTTTGCATAACCTATCGAAAGCTTTGAAGAAGTGCCCCTGAGAGTGAATTCATAGATTTTTTGGGGAACCCGACTGAAAGTGCCTAAAATTTGAAGTGCCTAAAGTGAACTAAAGTTAAAATATTTAAACCATAACTTTAGGCACTTTAGCTCACTTTACACTTCGATTTTTGGGTCAAAAAATGTATGCTGAAACGAAAAGGGGTACTCCTTCAAAACTCTCTATCTATCAAATAGTTTACCTGTTGTCAAGGATGTTTGCTGGATGGGTAATTGAGATTGTTAAATCGATTGACAAAGAGGGGGGGCAGTATCCTATTAGGAAAATAGAACATCAGGAAGGGCAGTAAAACTCCTCAGAACTATGATTAGAACCCTATTTGATGCAATATTTCTCGAACGGCTACTACGCCAGGAGAATCATGGGGAAGGTCAATTATGGGTTTGCCGACAGAGTCAAACCTTGTTATGTTTTCATCTTCTGGAATATAGCCAAGGATTTTGAGACCTGTCTGTTCTGCAATTTCTATTATTCCTTTGCTTTCTTCTTTTACCCTATTGATAACCAGGCCCATCTTGGTTTCACTAGTATCTTTATTTTCTTCGGTAATCTTTTTGATGAGCATGGCATTGTGAATTCCTCTAGTGGAGGTATCAGTAACAATCACCAGGGTATCGACACTTCTAAGCACCCTTCGGTTGATTTGCTCGGGACCGGCTTCACAATCAATGAGGGTAATGTCAAAATCCTTGGAAAGGGTTTCTATCCCATACCTTAATAGGTCATTGACCGCACAAAAGCAGCCTGGTCCTTCAGGACGGCCCATTACCAACAGTTCAAACCCATTTCCTCGCCCCATGACATCAGCTACCACCTCCTGCATAGGTATATCTTCAATCCTGTTCTTTGCTTCTGGGTTTCTGATAATCTCTTCCCGGATATCTCCTACTGTCCTGTCTACTGTTGCACCCAGGGCAGAGGGTAAACACGCTGCTGAATCAGCATCTATAGCCAGGATCTTAAATCTTTCCCTTTTTGAAAGTACACCGACCATGATTGCTACCAGAGCTGTTTTACCTGCTCCACCCTTGCCGCTCACAGCAAGCACCCTTCCCGCATTTCGCCGGTCTGACCCTGGTCTTAACATCATGCTCCTCACAAATAAGTGTCAAAAAATTGTTCAATTTTGGCCTTAATGGTTTCCGATGAAGCAACCCTTGGATCGTAAGCATCGAAATCAAAAAACAGGGTGGGAATTCCTACCTCCTCTTTTATAGCATCCTTTAGCAGTTTGGCAGACGCCCAGCCATACTTACAACCCACATGTCCTGCAAAAATAGCCACATCTGCTTTATAATCCCTGCATATACCAACAACTTCCTCTAGTAATGTGTCCACTGGGCCTCTGCCGTGCCTTCCCATAGGAGCCTTCAGTGTTTTGGATGCCAGACCATGAACTATTTTCGACAGGCTCGAGGTGTCTTCTATAGGTTCATTGATCCAAAGATTTAACAAGTCCATTACGACGACGGCTCCATATTCCCTCTCCATCCACTCTAACACCCCTAGGTCGAAAAACGTGGAGGACCAGATCATGGCCACTCTCAATTTCTCCTCTGGAAGGGCACCCTCATTTCTCTGAACCCGTTCCAGTGCCATTTCGTACTGTTTCTTATACCAGTCCACTAAGAAGGGGGTCCCCGCAAGCCCCAAAATAGCACCTGCAGCTGTAGCAGAAGACCGACTCGAAATAGGGCATGGTACCTCTTTCCTGAGTTCGTTGGCTTTGAGCACATATTCCTGTGCCTGGTTAGAATATTCTACGACCTGCCTTAGCCTATCAAAGTCTAACTTTTGGTTTGTCTGCTCTTCCAGAAAGGAGATGAGTTTACTGAACTGACTGGCAAAGTATCTATGGCTCTTTTCGTCATCCAGGTAAGGCGTATCCAGACAAAACTGGGGTACCCCAAGATATTCAGCAAGAACTGGATAAACAATACTTGCCGAATCACAGGGGTGGGCTGCTATATGGATGAGCATATCCGGATAAGGAAAGTCCCCGGAGAGGGCTGCACCGAGGGTGTACTTGTTGATGGCACACAACGAATCAGGGACGTGTTGTTCAGCCAACTCCATATACTTGATGATGCCTTCTGGAAAGGAGGAAATTACCGAGCCTGCATACTCTCCTGAGAAGGGAGCTATATCCATGGCACGGAACAATTCCGGAGTGAGGAGGAAAAAATACCACGCTACAGGTTTGTTTTGGACCAAATCTTCATAGAGCAGCTCGAAATACTTTGCTGCTGGTTCATACATCCATTTACGTTCAGGATATTTACTTCCTACATGCTTGAGCAATCCCTGCATACTGTTATGTACATTTTCAATTTCACGTATATTCTTTTGCGTCATTTTAACCCCTCCCTATCATTTCTAGAAATGCTCCAACCCTGGTACTCATTTGTCCCGCACCGCTGGTCATGTACTCCCGATCCACTACCAAAAGAGGGATGTTCAGCTCATCCAACCTCTTCTGGAGGATAAGGGTTGTGCCTCCCCAAAGGTCGCAACAACGGATTCTCTCCATGATGACACCATCAATGTTAAACTTTTCAACCATTTCCTTCGTATAAGTAACAATTTGGCCAATATCCTCCGACATCCTGGGACATACAGGACGCTTTAAATAGGAACGGGCCAAACACTCCATGAGGTCACCGTTGGTCTTCACCGGCTCCCAGAAGTACCTGCTTCCGAAACACAGGGCATCAGTAACTACCAAGCAACCCATATCCTCGATAATCCCTATATAATCAGGATCATCAATGACACTTCCCATGACCATCAATCTGGGACCGTGGGCAGAGATACCCTCACGCTTACCAACCTCTTCCAGCAATCCCTTAAGTAACCTGTTGTAATCTTCTTTTGGAGTCGCCATGGCAGCCACAACAATCTCGTGTGCTTCTTTTCCGGTTAGGAGCGGGGTCTCCCTTTGGCGAAGCTCGTATACCTTCCTCAGCAGATCTCGGGTTTCATTATGCACCGCTATTGAATTTCGGATACTTTCCTCAGTGATGCTGACACCAAACGCTTTTTCCAAACCTGCCTTGAAGATGGCAAGCTCATCTCTATACCAATTTACCGCTTCTTCATCGGTCTTATGGGGGACACAGAGAAAGTGAGAATAAGGTGTCTTCACCTTACGCTTCCAGATATCGTACAGACGCCGGATATGCTCGCAGCTGTTCATAGACACCACTCCATCAAGAAACCCATAGCTCCCCTCCAGCGCTAATTCCAAGCAGCTGCGGACAAAGGAACAGTTGACTGGGGCTAAGAAAGCATCCGCTGCCGGTGTGTTGGTACAGCCTTTGGCTTTTATCCTGTAGGGGAAGATGCCTGCCGCATGAAGAATCTCCTCGGGTATGTAGGAGCAGAAAAACCCCACTATAGGTTTACCCTGGGCTTTCCATTTGTCTACAGCAGGGTTGGCAATTGTCTTAGAGATTTCACTTAATTCTTCTAAAGATGTCATTTTCACTTCCTCCCTTTTCTACAAACACTCCTTTAACTGACCAGCCAGATATTCTGGCATCATTCTGTCTCCTGAGTAGTTACATCTCCTTATCACTTGCTAGCTTCCCCCCTATGCAAGAGATTACCCCTTTTTGTATCTCTCTTTTGCAAAGAGAGCAGCACCTAAAGCACCGACGATCTGGGGTTCCTCAGACATAAGTGGTTTTAACCCAACTTTTTCAGTCACCTTTTT
>JBAZOX010000197.1:0-5111 GCA_041648535.1 Desulfobacteria bacterium
CTGCCCATTTCTCTATACCGGCTTTTATGGAACTCACCCACCGTCCGGCTAGAGAGGTAGCACGGGTTTTAAAGGGAGAATGGCCGGTTGGCTGGCTGAATCCAGAGGTAAAGGAGAAATACATTCAAAAATGGGGCAAAACTTAATCAAAGCCCTTAAGAAACCTGTTCAAGTATAAATTTTTTTCTTGATTTGAAAAGGTGTCTATGCTACCGATTGTATTAGTAAATTGAGAGCTTTGAAAAACCGTATTTGTTTTGAAACAGGGGAGACCTATGAAAAGATTACCGGTCATTCTATTCATCTCGCTGCTAATCTGCCTCTTATGTGCAGTTACAAGGTCGGGTTATGCAGGAAATGTTAGGGGTGTAACAAAAGACACCATAAAGATCGGGGTTATTATGGATCAGACAGGGGTGATTGCTCAAGGTGGTGTTCCCATGGTCAATGGGGTAAAGACATACTTTAGACATATCAATGATCAGGGGGGAATCAATGGCAGGAAGCTAAAGGTCATTGTTGAGGATGATCATTATACAATCCCCGCTGCTTTTGCTGCTTTCAAGAAACTGATCTTTAAAGACGATGTTCTTACCATTCTTGCCTGCGGAGGTACAGGTCAGACCCTTGCCCTTGCAAAACAGATTGAAACGCACAAGGTTCCGGTAATACCCTATAGCTGTGCAGAGGCAATAACAACTCCACTAAAAAGGTACATATTTACATCATCGGCGAGTTATGATGACATGATAAAGGTCCCTATAGATTATATCATGAAGGATCTAAAAGCAGAAAACCCGAAAATAGCATTCGTCTATCCAGATGTTGAGTACGGTAAAACCGGTTTGCAGGCCGTAGAAAGGTATCTTTCAAAGTATAACCTAAAATTGAGCAATAAGACAGTAATTAACCTCGGTGAGATTGATGCAACCTCACAGATATTGACCTTAAAGAAATCAGATCCAGATTATATAATCCTCCATACTGTTCTTGGTGGTCTTATTTCGTTCTATAGGGCTACAAAACGATATGACTTAAGAGGTAAAGTCTTTGGGTTTTTTTATATCGGTGAGGAGTATAATATAAAAGCTACTGGAGATGCCATGAGGGATACTATAGTGGCAAGTCCCATTGGTTATTGGGGTGATAATACCCCTGGGATGACGGAACTGAGAGAGATTACCAAGAAGTATCAACCCGACAGTGAGAGGAAGACCTTGTATTATATCCATGGTTGGGTAATCTCGGCTATCTGTGCAGAGGGGCTAAAGAGGGCAGGTAAAAATCTAGATTCCGATACTCTGGTAGAGGCTTATGAAACCTTTAAAAACTTTAGTACCGGAGGAATTTCAGTGCCGGTAAGTTACAGCAAGAACAATCATAAAGGCGGAATAGGAAACAAATTGTATAAAGTGGACGTAAAGAATCAGACCTTTATACCGATTACCGATATCAGGGAGCCGGCTTTCAAGGATTAATAACCAACTAAAGAACCACCAGCTTATATCTGGTGGGTTTAAATTCAAGCAATTAAACTTATCATGGTGGTAGGTTTAAAATAACGCATGAGGAGGTGACTAAAATGGTAGATAAGAGCATAATTGGAAGGGAGTACCCTGAATTTACTTTTGAGGTAGAGAAAGGTAAAATAAGGGAGTTTGCGAGGGCAATAGGAGACAAAAATCCGCTGTACTATGATGAAAAGGCTGCTAAAGAGGCAGGCTTTGAGGGACTTGTTCTACCCCCCTCATTTCCAACTGTCTTTGCTATGGCCGGAGGGTTAATGGAGGTGATGCTGGGTGATTTGAAGCTTGATCTGGCAAAGATACTTCACGGTGGACAGCAATATGAGTACTTTAAGCCTATTAAACCCGGGGATACCGTTACCGGAAAAGTGAGGATTGCCAATGCCTTTGAAAAATCAGGCAAGGCCGGAACAATGGACTTTATCGTTATGGAGACTACCTATACCAATCAGAATGGGGAAAAGGTTTTGGTAGATACAAGTACCTTGATACAAAGAAGATAAAAATCATATGGAAAAGAGGTGAAACCATGGCAGGAAAACAGGTATTCTTTGAAGATGTTAATGAGGGAGGCAGCATGCCGGAGTTTGTGTCAGAACCCCTCACAGAGACTCAGTTTGTTATGTACGCAGGGGCATCCGGTGATTTCAACCCGCTTCATACGGTTCATTCCTTTGGCGAAATGGTTGGTTATGGGGGTGTTATTGGGCATGGTATGCTCAGTATGGCCGTTGTCGGTCGAGGCCTTACAGGTTGGTTGGGGAACAAGGCTTTAAAGAAATTTGGTGTTAGTTTCAGGACGGTTACGAAAGCAAAGGATGTCATATCGGTTAAAGGGGTTATTGCCAAGAAATATACAGAGGGAGGGAATAACTGTATAGATATAGATCTAGTTGCAGAGAATCAAAAGGGGGAAACAGTCGTAACTGGCAATGCAACGGCTGCCCTGCCATCAAAGTCATAAACTGATAGGATCGATTTTCCTGAAGGAGGCAAAACATGGCACTTTTAGAAGGTAAGGTTGCAATCATCACGGGATCTGGCCGTGGTATAGGGAAGGCAATAGCTACTCTCTTTGCAAAAGAGGGTGCATCTGTTGTAATAAACGATTTGGATCCTGAACCTGCTGAGGAAACAGCTAAAGAGATCAGGAAGATGGGGGTTAAAGCGGTAGCTTGTGCCGGTAGCGTGACTGATAAAGACTTTCCTGAAAGATTAATGAACACGACTATTAAGGAATTGGGCAAACTGGATATTCTGGTTAACAATGCAGGCTATACATGGGATTCAGTAATCCAAAAAATGACGGATGAGCAATGGTATGCTATGGTTGACATACACGCTACGGCTCCTTTCCGTATCATCAGAGCTGCAACTCCATATATGAGAGAAGCAGCAAAGGAAGAACTCAAAGAAGGTAAGAGAATACACCGAAAGATAGTGAATATCACATCCGTTGCCGGTGTCTATGGAAACGCCGGTCAGGTAAACTATTCAGCAGCGAAGGCAGCCCTCATTGGGATTACCAAGACAATGGCTAAGGAATGGGGAGCGTTTAATATTAATGTCAATGTTGTTGCTTATGGTGTTATAGATACAAGATTGACAGGAGAAAAGGAGCTGGTCTCAAAAATCAAGGTGGGGGATAAAGAGGTAGATGTAGGTATTCCAAAGGCCTCGAGAGATTTTATGAAATCTATGATTCCACTGAAAAGAACAGGTACACCCGAAGAAGCTGCTGGACCTGTACTGTTTTTAGCGTCACCCCTTTCCGATTATATAACGGGTGAACTTCTTATTTGCAGTGGCGGTCTGGTGCTCTAGATTCATATTAAAGAACACCCTGTCTTTTAAGGCAGGGTGTTCTGGTTTATAATAGTGTATTGGTGTGTGATTGATTCTACAAAGTGTACTAAGTTGAGGCATACGTGGTTGGCGTTTTTTCAGACATAAGGGGTGCTGAAAGTGAGGCGTATTTATACCCACGAAGAGCTGAATAAAGAAGTAAGATTTATTGCCGGATACTATCTGCTGGAAGAAGAGAAACGGCTTAATTACGGAGAAAGAGAAGTCCTCTATGTGATAGGCCATGCCGCAATAGATAATTCATGCTGTGGGGTTGGTGGTTGCAGATATGCCTTAATACCTGGATACGTGGTTGCATGGAAAAATGAGACGAATGAAACTGGTAATCCTGTATCAGAGGTAGAAACTATAGTTGACGAAGATTCTAAAACGGAGCTTGCTGGAATTCTTAAAGAAAAGGAAACGATTACTCAAATTGAGTTCTGGTGAGAATTCGTTCACAGGGATACTTTTTTAAAAAAACATACTTTTTCAAAGTTCTCATAGGTTTTCCTGTAAAGGAGGTGGTATTTAGTTTTACGTTTTATACGTTGATAAGAGAGTAGGAAAGCTGGGACACATCTTAACTTGAAGAGTTCTTGGACATTCAATACAAAAAGGAGGATTTTAATATGGTAGGCATAACCTCTTACGGAGCTTATATACCAAGGTATCGGATAGATCGCGGACGCATTTATAAAGCCATGGGATGGCTGAATCCTGCGACCTATATGCCAGGGGAAAAAGCTGTGGCTAATTTTGATGAGGACAGCGTTTCCATGGGAGTGGCTGCGGGTATAGACTGTTTAACAGGTATGGATCGGAAAGAAATAGATGCGCTCTTTTTCGCAACAACCACTTCTCCATACAAAGAGAGACAGTCTGCCGGAATAATCGCAACTGCCTTTGATCTTCGTCCAGATATACGGACTGCAGACTTTACGGATTCGGTAAAAACAGGTACTACAGCTCTACTCTCGGCATACGATGCGGTGAAGGCTGGGTCAGCTAAAAACGTTATTGTATGTGCGGCTGATTGCCGCGTGGGTAAAGCAGGGAGTTCACAGGAAGAAATCTTCGGAGATGGCGCTGCATCCATAATGATCGGTGACAGCGGGGTTATTGCGAGCCTGGAAGGTTCTTATTCGGTTTCTTATGATTTCGTGGACCACTGGAGAGCAGATGGAGAAATATTTGACCATCAGTGGGAAGATAGATTTATACGAGATATAGGGTATAGCAGTTTTATTATTGAAGCCATTTCCGGTCTGGCCAAGAAATGCAAACTGGATGTGAAGGATATAGCCAAGGTAGCCTATCCATGTCTTTATCCAGGTGACCACGGAAGTATCGGGAAGAAATTGGGATTGGCTCCCGCTCAGGTACAGGATCCTATGTTGAATAATGTGGGCTATACCGGGACGTCCAATCCGCTCATGTTGCTTGTAGGGGCACTTGAAGATGCTAAGGCGGGTGACAACATCGTAGTTGTAAGCTTTGGCAACGGCAGCGATGCTTTGCTGTTTAAAGTTACTGATGAAATAGAGAGGGTAAAAGGCAACAGAAGAGGGATTAAGAAACATCTTGCCGCGAAAAGAGAACTAACAAGCTATGAAAAAATGATAAGTTTTCGAAACCTTATCCCTGTAGAAAAGGGAATTCGTGGAGAAATGATAGCCCCAACGGCCCTTTCAGAGTTGTGGAGGAGCCGCAGGCAGGTACTGGGCCTTTGCGGGTCGA
>JBAZOX010000198.1:0-5028 GCA_041648535.1 Desulfobacteria bacterium
ATGTCGGCATAGTGGAGCTTTTTACGAGTTCACAGGATTTACAATTGATACAATTTCTCTCCTTTTAAAGTGGCTATGTTATTCTTTTGTAATACATCAATGGCCTTATCAGTTTCATCAAACCTGCAAATAATTATAGCATTTTCCCCGCTTTGTTCGACGAAAGCATACATATATTCAACATTAATGTCATGATCTGATAAGACCCCCAGGATACCCGCCAGCCCCCCTGGTTTATCTTGGACTTCCACCGCAACTACCTCGGTTCTTCCCACTGTAAACCCGTTCTCCTTAAGTACCTCCCTGGCTTTTTGTGAGTCATTTACAATCAATCTTAAAATCCCAAAGTCGGTGGTATCGGCAAGGGAAAGTGCCCTGATATTTATCCCTGCTTCACCCAAGACTCTGGTAACCTTGGCCAGCCTTCCGGATTTGTTCTCTAAAAAAACCGATATTTGATCTATCTTCACCCTGTAACTCCTTTTTTTAATCTATATCTTTCTTTTGTCTATTACCCGTTGGGCCTTGCCTTCACTCCTCTGAATGGTTTTGGGCTCAACGAGTTTAACTATAGTAGAAACACCTAAAAAGTCTTTAATGTCCTTCTCAATCCTTTTGCCCAATATCTGCAGGTTTTTTATCTCATCAGAGAATACCCTTTCATTGACTTCAACCTGTACTTCAAGGGTATCCATGGTGCCTTTTCTGTCTACAATCAACAGATAATGTGGCTCAATACCTTCTATGTTCATCAAGATACTCTCTATTTGAGATGGAAAGACATTTACCCCTCTGATGATCAGCATATCATCCGACCTCCCGTTTACCCTTTCCATCCTGACAAACGTCCTTCCACACATACAGGGCTCTGGATTCAGTACTGAAATATCCCGAGTTCGATATCTTATCAAAGGAAACGCCTCTTTGGTTAAGGTGGTGAAGACAAGCTCCCCTCTCTGCCCATAAGGCAGGGTTTCGCATGTTTCTGGGTTTATAACCTCCACAATAAAGTGGTCTTCAAATACATGCAGTCCTCTTTTAGCTTCCATACACTCTACAGCCACTCCAGGGCCTATTATTTCACTTAGTCCGTATAGATCAATGGCATGTAGGTTGAGTTTCTTCTCTATCTCTTCTCGTATCCCTTCTGACCATGGTTCTGCACCAAAAAGACCTGTTTTAAGTTTAAGATTTTTAAAATCTATTCCCATCTCCTCCGCTGTTTCAGCCAGAGAAAGGGCGTACGAGGGTGTGCATGTGAGTATCGTTGAACCGAAGTCTTCCATTATCATAATCTGTTTTTTTGAATTACCACCAGACATGGGAATTACCGACGCACCCAATCTTTCAGCTCCATAATGTAATCCAAGTCCTCCTGTAAATAAACCATAACCGTAAGAATTATGAATGATATCACCCTTTGTGGCTCCTGCAGCACTCAATGCCCTAGCCATAAGTTCCGCCCATGTTTCTATATCTTTTTTGGTATATCCAACCACCGTAGGTTTCCCTGTTGTTCCAGAAGAGGCATGTATTCTTACTACACTCTCAAGGGGCACTGCAAATAAACCATAAGGATAATTGTCCCGAAGATCTTGCTTAGTAGTAAAAGGCAATCTCTTTAAATCATCCATAGACTCGACATCCTCAGGTTTAAAGCCCTTTTCATCAAAAGCATTTTTATAAAAAGGAACATTGGCGTATACCCTTTTTACAACATTCTGCAGTCTCTTTAGTTTTAGGGCTTCCAGTGCCTCCCTGGGCAATGTCTCAAATTCTTTATCCCAGATCATAACCGCCTCCTTTATTCCTTCCCCCCTATTTCTCACTCAATCAGAAATCATTGTTTTCTACCGGATCGTAGTATCTCCACAAAAGACCCTCGCACCTCTAACCTTCTTTTCTACCCAATCGAAATGCCTCAATATTAATATTAATCAGTTTTTCAGGGAACACCTTTGATATGGCATCTATCCAGGAATTCTCCTCAACTTTGATATATCTTGATAATACCCCAAGGAGTAAGGTATTTGCTGTTCTGGGATTGCCGAGCTTTAATGCCAAATCTACTCCATTCACTAAATGAAAATTTGGGGATCTCTTTTTAATGGTTTGCGGCACATCTCCGGGGTATTCATCAATGCCTAAAGATACCGATGGGGGATTAACAGTATGGTTGTTCAGGATAACCATTGCACCTGGTTTCAAGAATCCAAAGTATCTAAGGGCTTCTAACTGCTCAAAGGCAAACAGGATATCTGCCTCCCTCTCTTTAATAACAGGAGAATAAACCTTTTTGCCAAACCTTATATGAGTATTAACACTCCCCCCCCGTTGAGACATTCCATGAACTTCGCTCTTTTTTACATCGTATCCAGCATTCATAAGGGCATAGGTTAAAATTTCACTGGCTAGAATAATCCCTTGTCCCCCTACCCCCACAGCTAAAATATTTGTGTTACTATCAGGCATTTATCTCTCCAATCGCTTCAAATTTACATAGCTGCTGACAAAGTCCACAACCATTACAAAGCATACTGTCGATAATTGCAATTCCTTTTCTCTTTTTATTATCCGAAGTTAGCTTATCTGTCTTAGAAACATCTTTAATGTTTTTCCATTCTATTGCAGGACAACCCAATTTGATACAGGCTTTACACCCATTGCATTTCTCGTTAAAAACCATGAAAGGTTTTGAAGGCTTTACACGCTGGCTCTTCAACAAGACACAGGGCGCCTGCGAGATAATTACCGATGGTTCTTTTCGAAATATCTCCTCTTTTACCGTCTCTTCTACACTCGTAAGGTCAAAAGGATCAACGGTTCGGACATGTTCAACCCCTAATCCCTTGCAGAGTTCGATCAAATCTACCTTTTTAGCTGTCTCCCCTTTAAGGGTTAGGCCGGTACCCGGATGCTCCTGTCTCCCTGTCATTGCAGTAGTCTGGTTGTCAAGGATAACAACTGTAGAGGAACCCTTGTTGTATACTATGTCCAATAGACTCGTTATTCCTGAGTGTAAGAATGTAGAATCTCCTATTACAGCGATAACCTTGCCTATTGCTTCATCTCCCAATGCCTTATCTAACCCCATGGCATGTCCAATACTCCCACCCATAGATACGCATGTGTCAATAGCAGATAACGGGGGTAAGAACCCAAGAGTATAGCATCCGATATCCCCGGCAACAAAGAGTTTTAATTTGTTAAATACATAAAAGATCCCCCTGTAACCACATCCGGGACACATATTGGGAGGCCTTGGCGGAAGCTTTAGTGAAACCTCTTCTTTTATATGCTGCTTAGAAGAAGGAGAGATGGCGTTTTCCACAATTGAGGGATTAAACTCTCCACATATGGGAAATATATCCTTGCCTGCAATCTTTATCCCCATCGCCTTGATTTGTTCTTCTATGTATGGATCCAGCTCCTCAACGACGTAGAGTTTCTCTACCTTGCCGGCAAATTCTTTGATTAGCTTCTCTGGCAATGGGTATATGAGCCCCAGTTTCAGATAAGAATAATCAGGAAATACCTCTTTGGCATACTGATACGATACTCCACTTGTAATAATTCCGAAATTAGCATTATTGATCTCAACCTTGTTCTCTGAAAATTCATCAGCAAAGGTCTTCAGTTGCCTCAGCCGTTCTTCAACAATAGGATGTCTTTTTCGTGCATTTGCAGGCAGCATTACTAACTTTGCAGGATTTTTTACTAGCTCTAGTGATATAGGTGACCTTTTGGGTTCATGAATCTCAACAATTGATTTTGAGTGGGAGATTCGGGTAGTTGTCCTGAGAAATACCGGGGTATCATACTTCTCACTTATCTCAAATGCTATCTTTACGAATTCTTTGGCTTCCTGGCTGTCACTGGGCTCAAGCATCGGGATTTTAGCAAATTTAGCGTAGTTCCTATTGTCCTGTTCATTCTGCGAGCTATGCAGTTCCGGATCATCGGCAGTGATAATTACCAGTCCACCCTTAACGCCTGTGTAGGAAAGGGTAAAAAGGGGGTCGGCAGCTACATTTATGCCTACGTGCTTCATTGCTACAAGCACCCTGGCACCTCCAAAACTGGCTCCAGCTGCAACATCCAAAGCCACCTTTTCATTGGGTGACCATTCGGCATAAACACCTTCATATTTTGCTATATTTTCCAGAATTTCAGTGCTTGGAGTTCCAGGATAACCGGTAGCCACGGTAACCCCGCATTCATAAGCACCTCTGGCTATTGCCTCATTACCGGACAACAACTCTTTCATAGTTCACCTTTTTAGTTCTTCTCCCATTTAGTTGCAAAAAAGGATTCAAGTAACTTTTTCGGAGATGATCATCTCTTTAAAATGTTGTTTTTTTCTTTTGCCAAGGCAGCATAACCTGAATTTGGATAAGTGGCGACTAATTTTTGATAAGTTTCAATAGCTTTATCTTTCTCTCCTAATTCCTCATAACACCTGCCCACATTAAAATATCCTAGTTTACTGAGAGGCTTTTCTTTTCCATCGATAAGTTTCCTAAAGTATATTAAGGCATTTTTATAATCTCCTTTGGCTTCAAATGCATAACCTAACCCATCATAAGCAAATACGTTTAAGGGATTATCAGATGGAGTTTTTTTTAGAAAGTTTTGATAGGATTTAATAGATTTATCAAATTCATCCAGTTTGTAATAGATATGTCCGGAATAAAGGAATGACATAGAGGCAACACTGGTACGGGGATATCTCTCAATTACATCTTTGAATTTCTTAAGTGCTAGATTATACCTCTCCTTATCATCTTTAGCCGAGTTTTCACTCTTATTGTCACTATGGTAGTATTGAATCGCCTTATAGTATAGGATGGAAGCCTCTTTTTCCGTCTTTTTAACATAGAACCGCCATCCCACAAAAAGAAGGGCAAAAACTAATACAGTTGCAGTTACTATCAGAAACTTCTTTTTGTTTTCAAAAGCATAGTTTAATACCTTGCTTGTTGTTGAAACGAACTCATCCGATTCTTTCGAGATTTTCCTTTTAGGTAT
>JBAZOX010000199.1:0-5028 GCA_041648535.1 Desulfobacteria bacterium
TACTAAGCCCTTCACAAAGAATTTCAGGGATAACCCATCCCATAGTATAACTCTTGATTTTGTATGACTTCTCAGCACCAGGATTGTATTTCATGCTTATCTCTCTTACCTTTGTCATCCCAGGGCTTTCTTCATACCACGAACTGTAAGGACTTGCGCCCACAAAATTCTTTGATGCCTCACCGCCTATCCTGATAACGTCCTCAGTACACGCAGCAGAAGTCCCAAATAGAGGGACGTCAAGGTCAAACTTCTTCATGTCCTTAAGAACCGCAGCAGCCCCGGGTGCAACGTGATGTATCAAGATATGGGTTACACCTGCCCTCTTCATGCCCAAAACCTGAGAGGTAACATCAATAGCACTTAGGGGAACAACCTCCAGATGGAGTTTTAGCCCAAAAAACCTGGCCCACTCCTCAGCCAAATCCCTGACTACCTTGCCAGATTCCACGTCCGGATAGCAAAGGGCAACTTTCGGATTTTTGGGCTTTAATTTATTGATGATATAATCAAAGGTTACACCCCATTCATTATCGTAGAATCCGCTGGTTGGAAATACATACCTTTTATACGGCTTCATTACCGACTCATCAGGGGCCCATGGGAGCGTAGGGATCTTCTCTTTCTCAATATGGCGAAACAATACCTTGGTTTCTCCAACAGAGACAGGACCCAAGAGTGCCAATACCTGGTCTTTAAATAACAGCTTTTTAAAGGCAGATATCCCTGCAGGTATGGAATAACGGTCATCCTCCATGATCAATTTTATCTTTCTTCCATGGATCCCCCCTTCGTCGTTTATATGACGTATGTGGTTCTTATAAGCCTCGACCATCACAACACCGGCATTGGAGGTAGGACCAGTAAGGTCGACTATCACACCGATCTTTATCAGATCCTTTGTAACACCTCTTGCTTCTTTACTGTAAGCTAAATTACCCTGTAAAATGAGTAAAACCATAAAACCAACAAATAATAACCCGCGTAAGCACCTCATTTTTATAACCAATCCCCTCCCTCTCTCCATCTTGAATTTTCTCCTTTATTACGGATATTTTTTTATTTGGAAATCTTCCACCCTGTCACAGGGACAAACTTTCCATTACCTGGATCAGCCTTAAAGACCTTTGCCGAATTCATTCCCTTGTGGTTACTGGAACTAAAGCTTACTGGACCTGAGAGCCCTTTCATGTCAAAATCCTTTATACTTTCCAGAGCCGTTACCAACCGCTCTCCGTCTATATCCCTACCGGCCATTAAAAGCCCTTCATTCAATACCACAGCAAGTATCCAACCGCATGTGTAGAATTTACCCCGATATGGCTTTTCTGTACCGGGTGCATATTTGAGGGTCACCTTCCTCATGAAAGCTACACCTTCACCCTCGTCATACCAGGAAGCAAAAGGGCTTACCGCATAGTATTTTTCTGCTGCCGATCGGGTCATATCTATAATCTCTTCGGAGGCTGCCGCTGTGTTTCCAAAGACAGGTACATCCATACCAAACTTCTTTAATTCCCTTAAAAGTACAACGGCAGGTTGTGTAAGAAAACCGCACAGTACTATGTTGTTCACCCGATGACTTTTCATAGTCATTACCTGGGATGTGGCATCAAGAGAGCCAGGATTTAGTACCTCTTTTGTAACAGGAGTCAATTTATGGAATTTTAGCCTCTTAAGTGCAGATTCGAGGTCCATTTTTCCCGTCTCATTATCAGGGTAAACCAGGGCAACTATGGGATCCTGAGGCTTCAGATCCTCTATCATGTAATCGATGATAGCTCTCATTGTATTGGGATAGATTTCACTCGCACAAAAGACATATCTTCTGACAGGAGAAATGATTTTCTCACCGAGCGCTACTGGAATGGTTGGGATCTTTTCCTTTTCGATGTGTCGAAAGAGGGCTAAGGCTGCCCCTGAATGTCCAGGACCTATCATTGCTAATATCTTATCCCTGTAGAGGAGTTTTTTAAAAGCGGCTATGGCCATAGGGATTGAATATCTATCATCCTCAACTATGAGCTTTACCTTCCTGCCGTTAATCCCACCATGTTCGTTGGTATACCTGAAATAATTTTTTATACCATTTGTTATAGGTATAGTGACACTAGTTGCAGGCCCGGTTTGATCCAGTACGGCTCCGATCGTTAATGTATCACCGGTCACTCCTCTTTGGTCATCAGCATATCCGTCGCTCATAAAAGTGAAGAAACAGATCAGAACTAAACAAATGGCACAAAATAATTCAAACTTCATTTTCATTGTACCGCCTCCTTTCCTGGTATTGTCAAAAATCCTTTAGCAATTTTCTTCTAAACCCCCTATTTCTATGTAATTTTTTACGTGATCATTTATCCGACAGGCGAGACGCCTGTCCTACCGGAATTCGAAACTCTTCTCCTGAGTATAAAGTCTATGAGAGCTTTAAAGAAGTCCCCTGAGAGCAAATGCTGACAGTGGCTACTTTCTCATATCTGGGGCCTTTCTCCAATCCGTGATAGGTATAAGCTTCCCGCTTTCCGGATCAGCCTGGAATACCTTATCGTATTTCAATCCCTCGTGGCTCTTCGAGGTATATGTTATGAAACCACATATACCTTTTGTATCAAAATTCCTTATGGTCTCCATTGCATCTACGAATTTTTCTGCATTGAGGTCACGGCCTGCCCTTTTGATTCCTTCACAAAGGAGTTTAGATCCCACCCATCCTGCAGAGTAGTTTTTGCTCCTATAAGGTTTTTCAGTTCCTGGGTGATACCCTAATGTGATCTTTCTCATCTCCGCTGTCCCCGGGTTATCATCATACCAGGAGCTGTAGGGATGGACACCAAAGAAGTCTTTTGCCGCAGATCCTGCTAGCCCGATCACATCCTCTGAGGTAAGTGAATACGTCCCAAAGACCTTGGCATTCAATCCAAACCTCTTTGAGTCCTTAAGGATAAGACCTGCAACAGGGATGGTGTGGCTCAAGACAATATAATCCGCTTTTGCCTTCTTCATGATCAAAACCTCGGAGGTCGTATCCAGAACATTCATAGGAAGCATCATATCTTGAACTTCAAGTCCAAAAAACTTAGACCATTTCTTAAAACCCCTCAATACCGGTACCTTGGCACCTGCATCCACACAGACATTGACTATTCTGGGTTTCTTCGGTTTTGTAGTCTCTACAATATAATCAAGGATGACCCCTATTTGATTCTCGTATGTATCGAGGGGCAAAAAAAGGTATCTCTTATACGGTTCAATTACATCCTCATCTGCAGCAAATACAATCGAAGGGAGCTTCTGCTTCATGATCTGATCCGTCAAGGCTCTGGTCTCTCCAGTCGAACCAGGTCCAATAAGGGCAAATATCTCGTCTCTGTACACCAGCTTCTTGAATGCTGCAACCGCGGCAGGTATGGTGTAACGGTCATCCTCTATGATGAGATTGATCTTTCTTCCATGGATTCCACCATGATCGTTCACATACCTGGTATAGTTTCTGATCGCCTCTACCATTGGTCTTATAGTTGTTACAAGTGGGCCTGTAAGGTCAAATATCCCCCCTATTTTGATAGTAGTATCTGTAACCCCTCTTGCTGATGCTGAATATCCTTTAGAGGTTACAGAAAGCATACAGACAATTGTAAAAATTACTGCCAATAGAATATTTCCTTTCATCTTCATAAGTCATCCCCTCCTTACCTAGTAAAACATTCAGCCATAAGCTTTCAACAGGCAGCAAAACTAAAAATAATGAACTATCTTTTTGCAGGCGGCAGTCTCCACTCAGTAATAGGGATAAGCTTCCCGCTTTTTGGATCTGCCTTGAAAAGCTTGTTGTAATTCAACCCGTAATGCATGGAAGGGGTGTAGGTAATTAGACCGCATAAGCCCTTTGTATCTAAATCCTTTATAGTTTCTAACGCAGCCACCAGTTTTTCTCCATCCAGATCCTTTCCAGCCCTCCTAAGCCCTTCACAAAGGATTTCAGGAATAACCCATCCCATAGTATAACTCTTGATTTTGTATGACTTCTCAGCACCAGGATTGTATTTCATGCTTATCTCTCTTACCTTTGTCATCCCAGGGCTTTCTTCATACCACGAACTGTAAGGACTGGCGCCAACAAAATTCTTTGATGCCTCACCGCCTATCCTGATAACGTCTTCTGTACATGCAGCAGATGTCCCAAATAAAGTAACATTAAGATCGAACTTCTTCATGTCCTTGAGAACCGCAGCCGCCCCTGGTGCGACGTGATGTATCAAGATATGGGTTACACCTGCCCTCTTCATGCTCAAAACCTGAGAGGCAACATCAACAGCACTTATTGGGACAACCTCCAGGTGGAGTTTTAGCCCAAAAAACCTGGCCCACTCCTCAGCCAAATCCCTAACTACCTTGCCAGATTCCACGTCCGGATAGCAAAAGGCAACTTTCGGGTTTTTGGGCTTTAATTTATTGATGATATAATCAAAAGTTACTCCCAATTCATCATCGTACCAGCTATTTGTTGGAAATACATACCTCTTATATGGCTCAATTATTGATCTATCAGGTGCCTGGGGCAATGTAGGAACTTTGTCCTTTTCAATATGGCGAAGGAGTACCTTCGTTTCACCAACAGAGTAGGGACCTATGATTGCCAATATCTGGTCTTTGAATAACAGCTTTTTAAAGGCAGCTATTCCTGCAGGAATAGAATAACGGTCATCCTCTACGATCAGCTTGATTTTCCTTCCCTGGATTCCCCCTTCGTCGTTTACATGATGGATGTAGTTCCTATACGCCTCTACCATCACAACTCCAACATTAGAAGTAGGGCCTGTGAGATCCATTATTACACCAATTTTTACCAGATCCTTTGTAACGCCTCTTACTTCTTTACTGTAGGCTAAATTTCCCTGTAAAATGAGTAAAACCATAACCATAAAACCAACAAATAATAACCCGCGTAAGCACCTCATTTTTATAACCAATCCCCTCCCTCTCTCCATCTTGAATTTTCTCCTTTATTACGGATATTTTTTTATTTGG
>JBAZOX010000200.1:0-4990 GCA_041648535.1 Desulfobacteria bacterium
GCAAAATCCAGCCTTTTTTGCTCTTCCTACAAGGGGTTTTTTTAACACAGGGGATTTTAGATTTGGGCACTTTGCCCGTTAAAGTGTGCCTAAAATTGTACCGATAAAAACAGCATATAAGAACAGAGGATTTTTATTTACTTTAAAAAAAAACTGTGGGATATTTAAGCAACAAGACTCACCCACCTATCTGAAAGAACCAGGGCTGGAAAATGTCCTCTTACGTTACTCAAATAAACCAAATCCGCAAAAGGAAGGGATTATCTGAGCTTACTGAAGGCGAATTTGAGCTGATTTATATCAATCAGGCTAGAAGAAGAGTAGGATTACCTGAGTTAATTTCTAAGGAAAGGAGGTGCATTGTTTGTGGAAAGGATTTTAAATCCTTAGATGCTTCCCATCGTGTATGTGATAAGTGTCGTCCAAAATGGACAAAAAAAAGAAACGAGCTTGAAAAGGCCTTTATAAATATCGAGGATACAGAAACATTCGAACTCTTGAATATAGAAGAACTCAGTATCTTTGAGGGAATTGAATGAAATTACCATTTGAAGAATCAACTATTATAGACCCAAGAAAGGGTAGAACAGAGTCAAACGTAGAAGAAACAGTATTCTTGTTCTTCTCACCCACAGATTTTAAGATTGCCTCCAATGTATTAAATCTGGATGAATCGCAAAAAAGAAGATTGAGTTTCGCCAAATTGTACGACCTAAATCTCAATGGCAATCGATTCTCCATCGCTGGTCCTGCAATGGGTGCTCCAATAGCCGTAATACTCATGGAGAGATTGGTTGCCATGGGAGCCAGGAATATAGTAGGCATAGGCTCATGTGGCTCTCTCCAAAAAGACATTCATATAGGAGACTATATAATCCCTGCCGAGGCAGTGATAGAGGAAGGAACATCCCAGCATTATCCTCTGGATGAACCGATCCCAAAGGCCAGCAAAAAGATTTTGAAATATCTTAAGGACTGCTGTCTGTCAAACAATCTAAACTTCACTATGGGCAAAGTATGGACAACAGATGCACCCTTTCGGGAGACAATCGGAAAAATTACCACTTACCAAAATCAGAATGTTTTAGGGGTCGAAATGGAGATGTCAGCTCTCTTCACAGTGGGGAGATTTAGGGGAATTGATGTAGGAGGGTTTTTGGTTGTTTCTGATGAGCTGTTTACTCTAAAATGGAAATCTGGATTTGGAGGGGACAAATATTTTTCAGCAATGAAAGCAGCCTGCGAAACTCTATTGCTTAATCATAGAACCATAGTAACTACCCAGGAAGATAGACTGAAGGCGGAAGACTGTTAGGACACTTTAGCCTTCGATCTTCAGCTTAAACACCTGGTTAGTTACGAACCATAGGCTAGTAGAGCGTTTCAGTAAAACAATTACTAAAAATCGATAGTATTATTATTAAATATACAAATTTGAAAAATTCGAATATCTAATATCGAAATCCGAAACAAACCCTAATAATCGAATGAGCAAAATTCAAAACATAGTTTAGAGATTTTGGATTTCAAAAGTCAGGGTATAGTTTCAGAGTGTCGCTTACTGTAAACATTTTAATGAATCACACTACTAGAGGGTAGAATATTGTCCAATATTAGGATTCTTGCCATTGACGTTGGAGGGGGAACGCAGGATATCCTGCTACATGAAGAGAGTCGTCTAGTGGAGAATTCCGTTAAGCTGATCTTGCCGTCTCAGACAAAGATTATAGCAAATCGTATTGCCGGAATAACACAAGCTAGAATGCCCATATTTCTAAAAGGGAACCTTATGGGAGGTGGCCCCTGTGTAATTGCAATAAGAAACCATATCAATGCCGGCCTCGAAGTATTTGCTACAGAGTTGGCAGCAAAAACCATCCACGATAATCTAATCAGAGTGAAGGAAATGGGAATAAAAATCGTTATTGAGCCACCGAAAGAGGCAATATCAGTTGTCCTGGGAGATATTGATTTAATTGCTCTTAAGAAGGCATTATCCTATTTTGACATAGAACTTCCAAGGAATTTTGCAGTTGCGGTTCAGGATCATGGTGAATGTGTGGGTGGGAGCAATCGGAAGTTTCGATTTCAACATTGGCGAGAATTTCTACAGAATGACGGACAGATATCCCATTTAGCATACCAAACCCCTCCCCATTACCTTACCAGAATGATAGCTGTTAAACGGGACATTCCGGATGCTATAGTCATGGATACATGTGCAGCGGGTATCCTGGGAGCCCTTTGTGACCCCTTAATAGAAAAAGAAAATACAAAAGGGGTGGTCATTGTTAATATTGGAAATCAGCATACTGTTGCTGCTCTTGTTAAAGACAGTAAAATGCTTGGGTTATTTGAACACCACAGTGGATCGATGACTCCAAAGAAATTGGAAGACTATATCCATCGTCTCTTAGAGGGAACCCTAACTAACGAGGAGGTATTTGAAGACGGTGGTCATGGGTGTTTTATACAACCTGGTTTCTCTCCGGGGAACGGGTTTCAGTTAATATCCGTAACAGGCCCTAAAAGAGGACTGGCAGAGGGGTTAGGGTATTACTTTGCTGTTCCCTACGGTGATATGATGCTAACAGGGTGTTTCGGGTTGGTAAAGGCTGCTATGGATTTTTTTGGTAAAGCGTAAGAAAAGGAAAGATAATGCCAAAAACTAGAGCCCATGTTGTAGTAAAAGGAAGGGTTCAGGGAGTCTATTTTCGCGCTGAAACCCAATATGAAGCAAGGCGGTTAGGCGTAAACGGATGGGTAAAGAACCTGCGGGATAGAAGTGTTGAAGCTGTTTTTGAAGGAGAAGAAGACAGGGTTAAAAGCATGGTTAAATGGTGCAATCACGGGCCTGCAGGAGCAATGGTCACAGATATTTCTATAGATTGGCAGGACTATAAAGGAGATTTTGACAGGTTTTCCATCACGTATTGAAACCGGTGAAAAGGCAGCTCTTTCCGATTACCCAATACCCCGGAACCTAGTTAACCATTACCTGTCTTCCAGTTCTTTAGGTATTATTGTATCCCATTTCAGACATTGGGGACATTTCCACTCTATATTTTCTAATTCAAAACCACACCTTTGGCATCTAAATCTTTTCTCAGGCATATCGAGTATATTCAACAGGTCTTGATATTCAGATATCAGTTCATCTTTCTTTCCAGATGCTATAAGGATTCTTCCCAACTCTTTTCTTGCATCTATGGAGGTTGGACTTATCCTTATCACAGACCGGAGCTCTTCTATTGCCTCTTTAGTATCCCCTCTCTTGTATAGATATTCTGCTAGGATAAAGTGAAGGTGGTAGTTGTCTTTATCTTCCTTTGAACTCTTCTTTAAAAACTCCTCAAAATCATTAGACTTGTCTTGCATAGAATATGCTTTTTCCAGTCTACCATATACCAGATGAGTTAAAGGTGGACTGATTTTAGTTACTCTCTTCCATGTAGAGACAGCTCCGCTATAATCATTTTGGAAAAGACATATATCTCCCAAATGAATAAGGGCATCTATACAATTAGGGTCTAAAGATATAGCTTTTTTGAAAGTCTCCTTTGCTGACTTTACGTCATTATCAGCAAAGTGAGATTTCCCAAGCTCTGTTTGAATATGTGCCAGGACGTTGTTGTCGTTTGTCTTTCTCAGTGCCGATACTCTCTGCTGAATTGTATAAGCCCTTTCCCATTCATTAATCTCTTCATAAAGCTCCTCGAGCTGTATATAGGCATCCAGACTTGATGAATCATTGTCGATCACCTCTTCAAAGGATGAAATGGCCATCTTGATAAAACCAGCTTTTTTAAAGTCTAAACCCAGATTGTACAAAGCCTGTATCTTGGTCTCTTTATCAATTGTGGGACGGAGTATTATACTCTTATGTATCCGGATAGCCCGTCCAACCTCTCCCTTGCTCCTAAACAGGTTCCCTAATGCTATATAGGTTTCAACTGTGTTGGAGTTTATCTGAACAGCTTTGGTAAATTCCTCTATGGCATGGTCATGATCATTTGAGAGCAAATAATTTATACCCATCAGAAAGGCAGTACTCTCTTTGCTTTCTTTTTTGACCTTGGGTCCTACATCTGTCAATTTTGACGAAAACCAACCCCCAATGATCAGACCCAGAAAAAGACCGATCAAAACCAGAATTACGGAGAAATAATACGGATTTGAAACATGTAGTTCCATGAAATCTTCTCCAGTTTAATTCTTATTCATACGGCTGTTTTGACTCCATAATTGGCAGATTTCTCAAGGAATTCAACTCGTCCTCCAATTCCAAAATAGTTTTCTGCTGCCTTTTTATCTCCTGCTTCAGTTTGAAGCCGGTAAAAACACCGCCGAACCCCGCAACGAGAATGCCTAAAAGGATCGAAATGAAGACTAATAAAAAAAGAGGCATAGTCCACACCTCGTCGTTAATAAAATAATATTGAAGGGAAACAGACTCTTGATTCTTAATGGCAAAGGTTATGGCAGCAATAAAAAAGAGCGTTACAAAAACCGTTTTTAACAATCTCATCAAATTTCCTCCTTGTATTTCGGTAAGGACCGCCCCTATATATCTAATTGCTTGAAAAAAGGGGATAGCCTGTCATAGGTTTCGTCCAGGTGTTCAGGTATTACTCTGGTTTCAGCCAAAAGTGGCATAAAGTTTATGTCCCCAATCCACCTTGGCACGACATGAAAATGCAAATGTTCCTCTAGCCCCGCCCCAGCAACCTTTCCCTGATTCAATCCAACGTTGAAACCATGTGGTTGAAATGCTTCTTTAAGTATAATAATGGATTCCCGTAAAACAAGAGAGAGATTATTGACTTCTGAAACCTCTAAATCCTCTAAACCCCTAACGTGTTTATTGGGAGTTATCAACAGGTGGCCATAGGAATAGGGGTATTTATTTATCATTACCATAGAAAGCTTGCCACGGTATAACACTAAATTTGTCTTATCGTTTTTTTCGCAAGGTTTAGAACAAAAAATA
>JBAZOX010000201.1:0-4939 GCA_041648535.1 Desulfobacteria bacterium
TGCCATCCCCTCTTTAAAGGTTACCATGGAACCAACCGCCAACTTACCAGAGATATTGGATATGTCGAAGCACTCTATCTTCCCCGGAAGTTTTTTTAAATGGAGTCTTTTTTGGATTTCCTCCAACATCTCCAGATTAAAACCTTTTTCGCTTTGCCTATCCATAAATGAATTCTTTGCATTTTCCATTACCATCCTTAAAAGTTTAAGCTTTCCCCCCTTCTTAGGAACATGAATCTTTATCTTTCTGCCCTTTTTTTCCGAAAACCATTCTTCCAACAACTTCCTGTCTTCTATCTCTAAAGGTATTACAATCTCTGAGGGGATAGATCTATCCTCGCCATAGTATTGTTTGAGGAATGACGATACAATATCTTCGTCTGGTAGCCTTAAATCGGTGAGGGAGAAGGACTGAGTATCTAGCACCCTTCCTCCCCGAATAATCATTACCTGAAATTCAACAATACTTCCTTCCCTGTAAAACGCAAATACATCCTGATCTGTCCCTAGATTAGAAACAACCTTTTGCTTCTCAACAGTCTTTTCTATAGACAAAATATGGTCTCTGATTCTGGCAGCTTCTTCGAAGTTTAAATTATCCGATTCGTGTTTCATGTTCTTTTTTAAAAGCCTTAACAGCTCCTGGTTTTTGCCCTCTAAGAACAGAGTCGCTTCTCTGACGGATTTCTGGTAACTCTCCCAATCTACAGGTTTACAACAAGGGGCAAGACACCTCTTGATCTGGTAGCTCAGGCAGGGGCGACTTCTGCTTTTAAAATTAGAATCACTGCAGCTTCTTATATGGAAGATTCTGGATACCATTTTTAACGTATCTTTTACTGCACAGCTAGAAGAATAAGGACCAAAGTAGCGGGCACCGTCTTTCTTTACCTTTCTTACCAGCGAGAATCTTGGAAATTCGTCCTGAATATTGAATCTCAGACTGAAATAGGTTTTATCATCCTTCAGGTTTACATTGTATCTAGGTTTATGTTTCTTAATCAGATTGTTTTCTAGAATCAATGCCTCTTTCTCTGTATCAGTGATTATGTAATCTATATCTTCTGCCTGAGACAATAAAAACCTGATTAAATATCTTGAATCTTCTATTTTGGTAAAGTAGGATTTTACCCGGTTCCGAAGGCTCTTCGCCTTGCCAATATAAATAACATTGCCCTTCCTGTTCTTCATAAGGTAGACACCTGGATTGGTAGGGAGTCTGTTTATCTTTTCTTCAGCAACCACTGCTTTGACCATCAATAACCTCTTGTCTCTTCCCTGCCAGGAGTCGTTCTCGCCCCCCTTCTGGTTACCGAGATGGACGCAATCAGAGTAGCAAATTCAGTTGCTTCCTCCAATCCTTTATTCTCTAACAAACCACTTATAAGACCTGCAGCAAATGAATCACCAGCGCCAGTTGTATCTACTACCTTTGATCTTAGCGCGGGAACCTCTCTGGTTAAATTTTTGGTTATTAATAAACAGCCTTCTGACCCCTGGGTTATTATTACTGCCTTTGGTCCATACTCCAAAAGCCTTCTGCCTGCTTTCTCTCCTTTGAGTCCGGTAAGCATATTTGCCTCAATCTGGCTTGGTGTAATTAAATAGCAGTTCCCCAGTATTCCTCTCAAGGTTTTACACCCCTTTTCAGCAAGTATCGATCCCGGATCGAGTATCACTTTGATATTATTATCATAGGCAATACTGGATACAAATTCCAGTGTATCTATTGCCTTTTCTCCGATAATGCTGGTTAAGTGTAAAAAACTAGCCTCTTTTATATAGTCAACGGGTATGAGTGATCTATCAAACCTTGAAGAAACACCCTCTGATGAATAGAGTATCCTTTCTCCAGCAGGGTTTATCGCTGCAAAGACCAGACCGCTATTGCCCTCTGTTCTTATCAAATGGGACACGTCTACATCTTCTTTCTTTAACCCTTCAATGAGCATCTCTCCAAATTGATCGGATCCAACCACCCCAACAAATCCTGAAGAATGTCCCAGCCTTGAAACCCCTACTGCTACATTTGCAGCAGAACCACCGTGAAATATCTCTAAGTCTTGAACGGCAATTTCCTCATCTGCAACAGGGAACCTATTTACCATGGCAATGAGATCTATATTAAGAGCGCCGATTGATATGACGTCTAGCATCTTCCTACCTCATCTATTCAGTTAAAAATCGGAAGTCGTGAATCGTGAATCGGAAATGGGGTTTATTCTGTCTCCTGACTTCTGAGTTGCTACAATTTATCAACAAAATAGAGATAGTGCAAGGGATAAAACACAACACAATGGAACTCGGAACACACATCGTACCCCCTGGTATCTATAAAGACCAAAGACTTGATATATATCCCGGAACTCTGGCTGTTCATTACCGTCTGTCTTTCTGGATGAACTGTTCATAAAAAAAACTTGATCAAAAATCTAAAGGGTGATATGCAATCACATTGTATCGTGTATCGCTATTTTCTATTTTTTGATTGTGAATTAAGGGGGGGCATGAAACGATTTAAGGTATCTGTCTTATTTATTGCTATGTTTACCGCATTTGCCATAATCTTAACAGCATGTGGAGGCGGAGGGGGAGGCAGCGGGTTATATGATAATCAAGTAGCGAACAAAAGAATCACACAAGAGCAAAAGGAGTTTTTGAGCTCTAATCCCGGTCTGACCATAAAATGGAACCCCAACGAAGAGATTCCTTACTCCATTCGCGGATTCGCTAAGCCAGCCGAGGGTGACTCTGTCAAGGCAGCTTTGAGCTTTCTTGAAAAGATTAAAGGAGTTTTCAGAATAAAGGACCCCGCCTCTGAAATGAGCCTAAGGACAGTGCAGAAAGACGACCTGGGTTACGAGCATGTCCGCTTTTGTCAAAAATATCAGGGCTTGCTTGTTGTAGGTTCTGAATTGATTGTTCACATCAATGATAAAAAACAGATTTATCAGGTAAATGGTCAGTATCATCCTGATATTGCTATCACCACTGCTCCTATGATCAGTAGTGAAAGGGCACTTTCAGTAGGTGTTCAGGAGTTTCAGAAAAAACCTAACTTTAAAGTAGAAAAAGAGCCTGAGCTCGTTGTGTACCCTTCAGGTGTAAAGCAGTATGTCCTTGCCTATCATTATGTCCTGTATTACGATGACCTAGCAGGTGATGTAGGCAGGTGGGTATATTATGTGGATGCTAATACAGGAGAGAGCATCGAGAAATACAATGACATTAAATATTTTAAGGCTCCTCCCGAGGACCGTTCTGGCTCTAAGAAAGGCAGTACTGGCATACAAATAAAGAATCCTGTCCAGTTTTTACCCACTTTACAGAATAATGTAAATTCTATAGCTCCACCCACTACCAATGGAACTCATACCAATATCACAGGCTCAATATTAACTGGAGAGGGGGGAGTGAGCGTTACTGTTCAGGGATGGTATGACAGTACCAATTTAGCCTATTACCTCTACAACAAAAACCTCTTTTGGTATATCTACAATGTCGCCACATCAGGGTATACGGATTCCAACACATACGCTTACAGGACTACAAGCGGCTGGGGCACTTCAGACCGCGCAGAGATGTCTGCCGGCCAGAATTTCCACAGCACTCAAAACTATTTTAAGACTGTTCATTCCCGTAACAGTTTTGACAACAACAATGCCTATGCAAGAGGCAATGTGCATCAGGGGACTAGCTATGTGAATGCCTACTGGGATGGTACGGACTTCCATTTCGGAGATGGAGATGGTTCAACTGCAAATCCCTTAGTTACTCTCGATATTGTTGCCCATGAATACGGGCACGCCTGGACTGACTACACCTCGGACTTAATTTATCAAGCGGAATCCGGGGCATTGAATGAGTCATTTTCTGATATAATTGGGGCCGTGGTAGAGTTCTATGTCCAGCCGGATGGAAGGGCAAATTATCCCAATAAAGTGGCTGGAACAGCGGACTGGCTTACGGGAGAGGATTGTTGGCTGAGCAGTACAGCACTGCGTGATATGAGAAGTCCATCGAATACAATAACTGTTGGTTCAGGTAATGAACAGCCTTCCTATTATCATGGCTCATACTGGTATGACCTTTCAGGAGATAATGGGGGCGTTCATTATAACAGTGGTGTCCAAAATTTTCTTTTTTATCTCTTAAGTGAAGGTGGTTCCGGAACCAATGATGGCATGCCATATAGTGTAACAGGTATCGGTGTAGACAACACCAGACTTGTAGCTTATCGTACCAATTCGAATTATCTAACCAGTTCAAGCACATATGCTGCGGCAAGGGGTGCATGGATCTCAGCAGCAACCGATTTGAATCCTGCGTGGGTGAGTAGTGTACAAGCAGCATGGGACGCAGTCGGTATTATAGACCTTCCAAATCCAGTGAGCGAGAGTTTTGAAGGTGCCAGCCTGCCATCTGGATGGACAACAGGGGGAAATGCAAACTGGTCTATTTCTACAACCACAGCTAAAGATGGCAGTCAATCTATCAAGCCAGGGACTATTACTCACTCGCAGTCTACATATGTTCAGCGGACAGTCACCTTTCCTGCACCAGGAACCCTCTCATTCTTCATTAGGGCTTCATCCGAACTTGGTTATGACTTTGCAGAGTTTTATGTTGATGGTGTCCGCAAGGCCAGGTGGTCCGGGACAGTGCCATGGACATCTTATGCTATATATCTTGGTGCCGGCTCACACACATTTAAATGGCAATATGTAAAGGATTCCTCAGTCTCTTCTGGTTCTGATACTGTGTGGGTAGATGCTGTGACTTATGTGCCTGAGGCTCCTTCTGGACTTTCAGCTACGACTACATCAAGCACTCAGATAGATTTAACCTGGACTGACAATTCCTCGGGGGAGGCAGGTTTCAAGATTGAGCGTAAGACCGGGGCTGGTGGGACATACATCGAGATTGCAACCGTTGGTGC
>JBAZOX010000202.1:0-4938 GCA_041648535.1 Desulfobacteria bacterium
AGCTTCACAAACCCTTCCCGATTTTCAGCAATATCTGCTTTCACGAAAGCTTGTGCCGGAAAAAAGCGTAACCTTCTACGCCTATTGGGCCAACCGATATCTCACGTTCTCGAAACGCCTGAAGAATGCTGATGCGGCAGAGGCGCTCCGGCTATTTCTGGAGGACCTGCAATCCCGGGAAAACATTGCCGACTGGCAGATCCAGCAAGCCAAAGAGGCCATTCAGCTCTACAGCGATCATTTTCACGGTGGAAAAACGGCCGGGATTGATGACGACGACGCAAAAACGCCACTCGCCCCTTTCGACAAGGATTTGGGAAGGTTTCCGCTTCGACACAGAATCAGGCATTTAACGCCCTCCTGTTCCTGTTCCGGAATGTTCTGAAAATAGAAATCGGCGATCTGAGCAGCACCATACGGGCAAAGCGTGGACCGAAACTCCCTGTCGTATTGACCGTCGAGGAAGTACGGCAGCTATTCTCCTCTATGGAAGGAAAGCAGCTTTTGATTGCGCAGATAATTTACGGGGCAGGCCTTCGCCTTATGGAGCTGGCCCGTTTGCGGGTCAAGGATATCGATTTTGGATCAGGGCTGATTTTCGTTCGGGCATCCAAGGGAGACAAAGACCGTTCGACGATCCTGCCGGGATCCGTCCGCGAACCCCTTCAACAGCACCTCAAGGAAGTCAAGGCATTACACAATCAGGACATTGCAAAGGGATTTGGGGAGGTCTATCTGCCTGACGCTCTTGGCCGGAAGTATCCGAATGCCGCAAAGGACTGGGCCTGGCAGTATGTTTTCCCCTCTTCAAAGCTGTCTGTGGATCCCAGAAGCGGAATAGTCAGGCGTCATCACATGGATGAAACGTCCATCCAGAAGGCTGTGGGGACAGCCACAAGGAAGGCGGGCATTGCGAAGCAGGCGTCCTGCGTCACAGTTTCGCCACGCATCTCCTCATGAACGGCGTCAACATCCGTGAAATCCAGACCCTTCTGGGACACCAGAATGTCGAAACGACCATGATTTACACCCATGTCATGCGGGACATGACGACAGCGCCGAAAAGTCCGCTGGATATCCTCCTGGAAGGACCGCCTAAATCCACAGAGTCCGGCGACGACTAACAGGGTTAACTTCAGGCATTTTCAGGAACTCTCCGCCTCTGGCGGGTCAAACACCTGAAAGTTTACCCTCCGCTTCGTCAAGATGGGTACCCCAAAAATCCTACCGATGTTTGCTCCAAAGGAAATTCTTCGTTTCTCAGGATGTACTAATAATTTATTGACAGAGAGATATTGAGGCTGTTATATGATTGTTATTCGTATGATATTGGAATCGATTGCAGAGTGATGCCGAATGGGAAATTACGAAGATGATAATTTGGTTGTTAGGTAACCCCCAGATACAAGAGCCTCAATTTTTGAAAGGTATAAAAGCTAGGAGTAACTAATGAATAGTATGTATTTTGAGGATTTTAAAATAGGACAGAAGTTCACCACACTTACGAGGACAATTACAGACACAGACATAACAGATTTTGTTGAACTTACGGGGATATGCAGTCCTTTGTTTATGGATGAGGAGTTTGCAAAGAAGAGCATCCACAAGGGGAGAATAGCTCCAGGGCCATTAACGTTTTCCTTTGCCATGGGTCTGTTCACGCGATTAGGCATATTTGAAGAGACTGTTATGGCTTTTTTGGGCATGGATGGGATGAGATTGTCAGTACCGGTTAAACCAGGTGATACCATAAGGGTTGAGATTGAGATTACTGAAAAGAAAGAGACAAAGAAACCAGACAGAGGAGTTATAAAGGAAAAGTACAGGGTAATAAACCAAAGGGATGAAACGGTAATGATGTATGAGATGGCCCATTTGACAAAGAGAAGGCAATGAAGTTTTGATGAAGTCGTAAAAAGCCAAAAATCAGACGGCACAGTAAAAAGCTCCAGATGCAAGGCGCGCAAATCCGAAGGAATGAGGCGTACTTACCTGTACGCTGCAATGACTGAGGATGCAGCGGAACGCCGCAGATGGACTTTTTACGAAGCCGTCAAGTTTTTGAAATCTAATTTCGTGTCTATAGGTATTTGAAAAAAGGGAAGGGAGATACAAGTGGAAGATAAAACCATTATTTTGGAAAAGAGAGAGGGGGTTTTAAAGATTACTCTGAATCGCCCCCATGTGTTAAATGCTTTGAGTATGGAAATGATTGAAGGGCTCAGAAAGGTGTTTGAGGAAGCCGGAGATGATGATGACGTTAAGGCTCTGATTATTACTGGGGCAGGGGATGCATTTTCATCGGGGGCAGATCTGTCTGATGTGCAGGCAAATTGTGCCTTTGTAAAGGAGGGTTGTCCCAAGGCACAGAGGTTGGTTATGAGTATAATAAATTTAGAGAAACCGGTTATTGCCGCGGTTAATGGATACGCTACAGCCGGTGGCTGTGAACTTGCTATAGCCTGTGATATAAGAATAGCATCAGAAAATGCAAAATTTGGTGAACTGTTTATAAAGATTGGACTGATTCCTGGTATGGTGGGGATATATCTTTTGCCCAGGCTAATCGGTCTTGCCAGGGCAAAGGAGTTTATATTTACCGGAGACATAATTGATGCAAAAGAGGCAGAGAGGATTGGCCTGGTAAACCGCGTAGTCGCAGCGGACAAGTTGGAAGATGAGGCAATGGAATTGGCAAGAAGGTTGACAAAGGGGGCAGTAAAGGCTATTGGTAAGGCGAAATCCGCAATAAATAGGGGGTTGGATTCAGATTTGATAGGAACGTTGGACCATATAGCTATGGTTCAGACTGGATTATGTGATACCGAAGATCACGCAGAAGGGGTAAATGCCTTTTTGGAGAAGCGGGAACCACAGTTTAAGGGGAGATAGGAGGTAACATCAGATTGGTTCTGGGTGACTTGCTGGCTAGAAATGTTCGAAAATTACCACAGAAAACTGCTGTGGTTTGTATAGATAGTCATGTTGAATTCAGCTTCAAGGAGTTGAATGAAAGAATCAATGGACTGGTAAATGCGTTGTTCCAGATGGGGATGAGGAAAGGTGAAAGGATAGCAATCCTGGAACATAACTGTCACAGACATATAGAGGTTTTCTTCGCAGCGGCAAAGAGCGGGATGGTTATTGTACCCCTGAATTTCAGGTTGACAGGAAAAGAGCTGTCTTTCTTGTTGAATGATTCTGAAGCCAGAACCTTAGTAGTTGGAGAGGAGTTTCTTGAAACAGCAAATTCCATCCGATCAGATATAAAAGGTCTTAAAAATGTCGTATGTATTGGAAAAATAAATCCTGAAATAGAAAATTACGAGGGATTAATTTCCTGTTATCCCCATCATGAGCCAAAGGTAAATATTGGGAGGAATAAACCCATCGAGTTTTTGCCTTCCCTTTGGAAATACTTTTCTCAAAGCAACACAATCTTTGAGTCCTCTCAAGGGGGAAATTTTTCATGAAAGAAAGAGACAAACCGGTATTTTTCTATGGTTGGATAATAGTGGCAGCCGGCTTCATGTCAGCCATGTCTTATGGGTTATTTTACACCTTTGGTGTGTTCTTTAAATCACTGCAAGCAGAGTTTGGCTGGAGTAGGGCGCTGACTGCATCCGTTTCTTCAGTGCATTTGGTGGTCTATGCTATATCCGGGATCATGATAGGGAGGATAACTGATAAATATGGCCCACGAGTAGCCTTGACCATTGGAGCATTTTTTATAGGCATAGGATTGATACTTTCCAGCCAGGTCAGAAATATTTGGCAGTTATATCTCTTTTATGGTTTCGTAGCCTCGTTAGGCGCAGGGGTTGTCTATTCTCTCCCCTCTGCTACGGTTCAAAGATGGTTTGTAGAGAAAAGAGGGCTGGTGTTAGGTATTACCATGTCAGGGGTTGGTTTTGGGGCCATGGTTTTGGCGCCCCTTGCGGAGTATTTTATCTCGTCTTACGGTTGGCGAATGGCTTACGTAATATTAGGTGGCGTATCTATGTTTGTTCTTATAGGTTTTGCCATGACAATGGTTTACAGTCCAGAAAAGATCGGGTTAAAACCCTATGGATTTAATAACGAGAAGACACATAATCCCTCTTTTCAAAAAGCTAATTATGTAGATAACGGTAAAGGCAATATCAGTAAAGAAGGATCGCAGATCTGGACTACCAGGGCTGCAATCAAGACACGGATCTTTTGGGTAATATATCTTATCCACTTTTTTGCTATTCTCCCCTTATTTTTGATAATGGTTCATATAGTGCCTTTTGCCACAGATGTAGGGATTCCCAAGGTAATTATGGACTTATTATATGTATAGGCTTCTGTGGGATTATGGTCCTTTGGCTTATTTCTGTTAGGAGCGTATGGGCACTCTATGTGTTTGTAGTGTTATTTGGCTTCTTTTATGGGGGTAAGGTACCTATACTACCTGGGTTAGTAGGTTCTCTTTTTGGGACCCATTCTTTGGCAGAGATAATAGGGATAATAGCAACAAGTGCCGGTATTGGTGGAATGATAGGTTCTGTGCTGGGAGGGTATCTTTACGATAAAATGGGAAATTACACTTTAGCCTTTTTATTGGCTTTCGCGTCTTATGCAGTTTCAATAGCGTTTTCTTTAATGCTAAAACAACCAGATAAACCTTTGACAAACTATTGATGTTTATATAGGTTGTATGGTATAGAACCATAAAACCTATATAAATGAAGAATGTGATTTTTTGTGGAATTAGGGTAAAGATAATAGTTTAAAGACTATATGAGGAGGTATTAATAAATGCTCGAAAAGGAAATATACTGGGATCCGGAAACAGAGACGATGTCAAGGAATAAGCTTCTGGAATATCAATGGAGCAAACTATTGCCCCAGTTACGATATGCCTATAATAATGTCCTGTATTATCGGAGAAGTTTTGAAGATGCCGGGGTGAAG
>JBAZOX010000203.1:0-4931 GCA_041648535.1 Desulfobacteria bacterium
AAACGCGACTGGTTGTCAAAAACCCTAATGGAAATATAGCCGGGCGTAAAGATAGGGTATGCAACCATTTTTTCCTGGGCATGAACCGTCGTGTAGGGGAATAAGAAAAGGAGAAGTCCCATGGTGTTGACCCGTATTATAGCACTCATAGATTCTCCATTATTCCCCTCGTATGTTCCATCAAAACCTTCCCTGACGTGACCATGATCCAGAACTTTATAGTTTGTTAGAAAAATGTTAGAAAAAGCAATGGGGGGTAGAAAGCTAGATGGGCTGACTTCTTGATTTTATTGGCGGGCGATGTGGGATTCGAACCCACGGCCTTTGGTTCCGGAGACCAACGCTCTATCCCCTGAGCTAATCGCCCTATGCTTCATTATTAAGAGCGGAACGGTTACCGAAGGGCTTGAAAGGAGAGGTGGTGAATCGTTAGCTCTTTTTCCGTTTACTGGCTTGTTTGTAAACTTGTTTCTTGTCCCGCTTTCCGACGGCAATAACTAGAACACAAATATCTTTGTCTATCACCTCATAAACTAAACGGTAACCGCTGGCACGTAATTTTATTTTATAATGGTTCTCAAAACCATGGAGTTGGCTTGCCGGCATATGAGGGTTTTGAAGTCGTTCTTGTAATTTCTTTTTTAGTTGGGATTGGATTGATGGGTCAAGTTTTTTCCATTCCTTCAAAGCAGTTGGGAGGAATTTTAGTTTGTATTTATAGTTCATCTATATCGACTTCTATGGCTTTTATTTTCTCGTTTTGTCTTCTTTTAACGATAATGCCAAGCTGATAGTCTTCAAGCCTTTCAATTAATCCCTCGTAAGTCTCGGCAGGAATTAGATAGGCGGTGGGGCTATTGTGATTCAAAATTGCAATAGGTTCACCCCCAGATTTTTCTATGATGGCGCTTGGATTCCTTTTCAATTCAGAAATACTAACTGAGCAATTTGCTAGTAGAGCCTTCATTTCTTTCACCTCGCGTCGAAATAGAACTAACTTTTAGTTTTATTTTAGCACTGAATTGTGGTTAGATCCAACATTTTTTTTAGTGCCTTTTAATAAGAGCTAACGAGTTTGTAGAAAAAGCCGTTAATCAACAAAAATGGACTTTTCTACAGGCTCAACGGCCAAACATGAGCCACGCCAGCGTATGAGCTACAGAAAACGCTTCATCCTTAAAATCTTTCAGGCCGATAACCAACTCCCTTTACCTCTACCTGTACCGTAGAAAAGGGGAGAAGCATCACTTGTAGTCCAAGCTGCCCTTTACTCTCAAAGCAATCTGCCTCACTCTTTCCATTACTTCATCTTCATCAATAGTCAGAAGCCTTCGGTCTTTCATAACCAACTTTCCATTGATTATGGCGGTTGTAACATCTGCCCCGTTAACCGCATATACCAGGTGGGAATATATATTGTAAAGGGGGGTAAGATGGGGCTTGTCCATATTGATTATTATCAGATCGGCTTTTTTTCCCTTCTCAAGTGTTCCTACCTTATCATCCAGACCCAATACCCTGGCGCTGCCAATAGTAGCCATCTCTACCACTTCTTTGGCCTTCATTACTGTTGGGTCACGTCTATAGACCTTGTGTATCTTAGCGGCGGTATCCATCTCCTGGAACATATCCAGATTGTTATTACTGGCACATCCGTCGGTGCCCAAACCGACGGCAATTCCTCTGGACATGAGTTCCGGAATAGGGGCTACCCCGGACGCCAATTTCATATTGCTTTCAGGGTTGTGAACAACCTTTACTCCATGTTCTTTCAGGATATCCATCTCATCGTCTGTCAAGCAGACACAATGATCGGCTATAAGGTTTTTACCCAGGAAACCAATACTGTCTAAGAGGTAAACCGGGCTTTTCCCGTATTTCTCTTTGACCTCTTTAACCTCACTATCGGATTCCGAAAGATGGATAATAAGAGGAACGCCATACTTGTCTGAAAGCTTCTTTGTATCCATCAAAAATTCCGGAGAACAGGTATAAACAGCATGGGGCTCAACTGCAGGGGTAATTAGGGGGTCTCCTATCCATTTATTGATTAACCATTCAGTATATTCTAATCCCTCTTTGTGGTTCTTCACATTTGGAGATGGAAAATCAAATAGTACCTCACCGACTACAGCTCGAATCCCGGCCAGCTTTGCAGCCTCAGCGACCTTGTCTTCGAAAAAATACATATCACAGAATGTGGTCGTGCCGGAGAGTATCATCTCGGCACATGCCAGTAATGATCCATAATAGACCAGTTCTCTGTCAGCCTTGCTTTCTACTGGAAATATGTACTCGTTTAGCCATTCCATCAAAGGCAGATCATCGGCCATACCTCTAAAACAGGTCATTGCAGCATGAGTATGGGAATTTATCAGACCGGGCATAATAAGGCTTTTGTTGGCAGTTATAGTCTCTTCAGCATTAAAAGATTTTTCTAGATGCCCCTGTTTACCAATGAACACTATTGAATCATCTTTTATAGCTATAACACCATTGTTGATAATCTCCCTGCCCGGAACCATTGTAAGTATAGTTTCGCCATGGATTAAAAAATCAACTTTCCTATTTTGTCCTTTATTATTCATATGTTACTTTCTATTCCTTCTTTAATTACTTTAAAAGCAAAATAGCTTTGAACTCCTAATTGAAGGGTTTTATGGGTTTACTTCTACCTCTTGAACCACCCTTTCTATTAATTTTACCAGCCTGGGAGCTGCATTATTGGCGACGGCAATTATCTCTTCTAACGAATGAGGTTTTAAGTTGTCCGGCAAGTTCAGATTGGAGATTACCGAGAGCCCCAGTACTTTCATGCCAGAATGGACAGCAACTATAACCTCTGGGACAGTGGACATACCAACAGCATCGGCCCCAATCATCCTTAGGAAACGAGTTTCAGAAGCAGTTTCCAAACTTGGCCCCATAATACCGACATAGACACCTTTCTGAAGATGAATCTTTTCATCTGAGGCTACCTTTTCTGTAAGATTAACCATGTTTTTAGTGTATGGCTGTGACATATCGGGAAATCGGGGGCCTAACGTGTCTATATTGGGGCCAATTAAGGGATTATCCCCTGTCAGATTTATATGATCGGTTATTATCATTATATCTCCAGGGCTGAATTGGGGATTCAATCCGCCGGCTGCATTCGATATTATCAGTACTCCAACACCAAGGGCCTTCATTACACGGATAGGGAAGGTCACCTGCTGCATGGAGTAGCCCTCATAATAGTGAAACCTTCCCTGCATTACAACCAATTCCCTTTCAGCCAAAGAACCAATAACCAGATTTCCTATATGACTTTCTACTGTTGACCTTGGGAAATTCGGTATGCCCTCATAAGGGATAGAGGCTTTTATATTTATCCTGTCAACCAGCCCCCCAAGTCCAGTACCAAGCAAAATTCCAATCCTGGGTGTAGTCTTTGTCTTCCCAACAATATAGCGTCTTGCTTCCTCAATCTTTTCTAAGAATAGCATCTCTTCTCCTGATAAAAACTTACCTTCCGAGATTCCCTTCGTTACACTACTTTGAAACACAGAAGATTGTCTTAGAAAATCCCTTATGACTCACTCAGATTAGGTGGGACATTAACAAAAAGGTATACTATTGTCAACGATTAGTAGCATCTTCTCTCAACTCCGACTCATAACCTGATGTTAAAATTTGATGAAATCGTAAAAAGTCTTTTTTGTCCCATTTTCGTCATTCCCGCGAAAGCGGGAATCCAGTGAATTCAAGTAGTTCTGGACTCCTGCTTTCGCAGGAGTGACGGCTTTTCCGACTTCCAAGTAACTTAAATTTGCAAATGCGTTGTAAGTAGCTTATATTACTTGATATTTACCGAAAAAGAACAAATTTACTGAAAGCGCAAGTTACTTTCCATTATAATGCCGACATGTCGGCATAGTGGAGCTTTTTACGAAGCCATCAAATTTGGAAACATAAAGAAATTCTGTTGTTTAAGATTCCTAATTGTATTATATTGAAAAACAATGCAATATGCGTATAGTATAGATTTATTGTCTATTAGAGGGCAAATTTTTGCTTAACCGATAGTTTGACAAATGAAGAGGGAGGTACAGATGGCTATAAGTAAAGAGTTGTTGGATATCTTGGCCTGTCCTAAATGTAAAGGTGATATCTATCTGAATGAAAAAGGAGATGGTCTGATCTGTGATGCATGCAAGTTGAAGTATGAGATTAAGGATGATATACCGATTATGCTGATAGACGAAGCTGTAAAATTAGAAGATTGACGATGATTCATCCCTTTAAAGATGTAAAAAAAATCCTTGTTATAAAACTACGTCACATAGGTGATGTACTTCTTACCGTTCCTGTATTCAGGGCATTAAAAGAAAACTTTCCTAATTCCCATATTTCTGCACTTGTGAATCCAGGAACTGAAGAAATGCTGACCGGGAATCCTTTAATCGGTGAGATAATAGTTTTTGACAGGGCTATCGAAAAGATGAGCCCTATGCAAAAATATATCGAAGAGCTAACCTTCTTGAGAAGCATCCGTCAGAAAAATTTTGACATGACAGTTGACCTTACAAACGGCGACCGTGCTGCAATTATATCCTTTCTGTCCGGGGCAAGATACAGACTCGCATATGTTGCTTATAAAGGTTTTGCTTTCAAAAGATATCTCTACACTCATCTTGCTCAGAATTACCCACGTATGCATACAGTTAAACATAACCTTGACATATTAGGCCAAAATGGTTTAACCTATAAAGATACATCGCTTTTTCTGTATATTTCCGATCTCGATAGAGACTTTATCAGAGGCATTATCGGAACAAACCAGAATATAGTTCATGTGCATCCCACAGCAAGCCTTTTGCATAAATGCTGGAAAGATGAATACATGGCAGATGTAATAAGCTGGCTTGCGAGGCAGGGAAAAAAGGTAG
>JBAZOX010000204.1:0-4930 GCA_041648535.1 Desulfobacteria bacterium
CTTTCCTCAACGAGACGACTGGTAAGTGAAGCAAAGAAATTCGCTACCGATATGTGCTGGGATGTTTGTAACCTCGCCATGCAGATCGTTGGAGGCATAGGGTATACCAACGTATTCCCAATCGAGAGGATGGTGCGTGACGCAAGGCTTACCCAAATATGGACTGGAAGCAACGAAATTATGAGTCTTCTGATTCAGCACGAATACTATCGTGAATTGCTCAACGACCCCAATCCCCCCCGTGTGAGTGAGCTGGATGCTCAAGAGGCGCATATGGAGGATGAAAAAGTATACGAAGATGCAGAAATGTGGACTAAAGGTTGGTAAGGGATAATGCCCGTAAGTCTTTTGGAGTTTTAAGGAGAAATCCTCTATGAACAATGCCAGTTTCCAGCAGCTTGAGGCCACCTCACTTTATTGCCCACAATGTAAAGTAGCTGTGCCAGTAAGAAAAAGACTCCTGATAGTTTTACCTGAAGGGGATAAGTTTGAGTATCTCTGTAGCTACTGTGCATCATCTTTAGGTTCCAAAGTAGAACCGCATAGCAAAGAGAATAAGCTTATAATTTAAGGAATATCGGTGGAATATTTTGTATTTACATCAACCTTCGACATCAGTTTAAAAGGTTTTGCCCGTAAAATCGTCCCTTATTTGGCCATTCACATAATTTGAACAGAACGCATTGACCACAGAATGGCCTTTTTGCCTTACAAATCTTTTTTCCATGGAAGGTGAGCATATGGACAGTTCTGATCCATCTCTCCTCTGGTATGATCTGGCACAGCTCCATTTCTACCTTATCAGGATTATTGGAATGTGCCAGCCCCAAACGATTTGAAACCCTGTAAACATGAGTATCTACCCCAATAGCAGGCTTACCAAATGCGTTAGCCAATACTATGTTTGCCGTTTTTCTTCCTACCCCAGGCAGACTTACCAATGCCGGAAGCGTTGAAGGGACTTCCCCATTAAAGTCGTCAACAATCTTTTTACAGCACCCTACAATGTTTTTAGCCTTATTCTTATAGAAACCCGTAGAGTGAATATCTCCTTCTAGTTCCTCGATGCTAACGTTTGTATAGTCTTCGGCTTTTTGATACTTTTTAAAAAGGCTTGTGGTAACTTGGTTGACCCTTTCATCAGTACACTGAGCAGCAAGGACGGTGGCAATAAGGAGCTGTAAAGGGGTTTTGAATTCAAGGAGTAAGCGTGCTTCAGGATGCTCCCTTTCCAAGATTTCTAAAATCCTTTTGGCTTTGACCATACACTGTTTGCCTCACCTAAATAGTTGGAACTGAAAAGTTTCTTTTTTAGCTGCCCTATACTATCAAAGATTTTGCCAAAACAAAAGAGAAAGTTCTAAACTGAAATAATGATTGATAACATTTCTTTCTTAGTCTATATTGGACATTAGCTCTTTTCAATTGTGTACCAAAAACCTATAAAGTCAATCTAATGAGGTTGATCGATGAGTGAAAAAAGGGATATAAATATTTTAATGATAGACAAACAGGCAATTAAGCTCGGTGAACCTCTGGAGGATTTTCTAAATATTTCTGATGAAACATATATATACACTATAAGGATTTGCGACAGCTATACTGAGGCATTGTCCATGTTGGGGGGGGTGGATATAGCCTTGATAGAACTTGACCTGACCAGGGAGTACTCTATGCCGGGAGATAAGGATTTTCTCCCATGGATAGATGAGGAAAATGCCGGATACAGGTTTTTAGTTTACCTTAAACGAGAACATCCGGATATTAAAGTGATTATGCTGGTGGACTATCCTGCATGTGAGGAACCCAGATCGGAGATGCCTGAGATACTGGATAAAGGAGCCGATGGCTATGTGGTAAAGCCCTTTGTCATAACTGAGCTGGTTGAAAAAATCCACCGTATATCGTTAACTTGCTTCTTTAATAAGGGGAATAACAGTTAATGAAGGGGGAAGAGACAAGAATCTCTTATTCCAATTGTTTTATAGCCTCTTCAATCCTGTCCAGACCATTCTTAATATTTTCGAAAGAAGTGGCGTAGGAGAGTCTGATATGATTATCGTCACCAAATGCCAAACCTGGTACTACAGCGACCCTGGCAACATCCAGGAGAAAATCGGCAAAACCTGTAGAGTCTTGTATCTTCTTCCCATTAAACCTTTTTTGGTAAAGGGGTGAAACCCTGGGGAAGGCATAGAAAGCTCCCATAGGGTTTAAGCACGAAACGCCATTAATGGAATTGAGCCTTTCAGCCATATATTTTCGCCTTCTGTTAAACTCTTCCACCATTGTATTTACAGCACCATGAGAGTTCATTAATGCTTCTACACTGGCCTTTTGCGATATGGATGTGGGGTTAGAGGTACTCTGACTCTGAATTTTACTCATTGCCGAGATTATTTCCGGATGGCCGGCTGCATATCCGATTCGCCAACCCGTCATAGAGTAAGCCTTTGAGACTCCATTCACCACAATGGTCAAGTCGTTTATTTCCTTTCCTAATGAGGCTATACTGGTAAATGCCAAATCATCGTAAACGAATTCCTCGTATATCTCATCCGATATGACGATCAGGTTCTTTTCTACAGCAATTTCCGCTATCTTTTTAAGCTCTTCTGCTGTGTACACAGTACCGGTAGGATTTGAAGGACTATTTAATATGATTGCCTTGGTTTTAGGAGTGACTGCTCCCCTTAATTCGTTAGGCAGTATCTTAAATTCATTCTTTTCCTGGGTTGTTACAATTACAGGAGTTGCATCGGCCAGAAGAACAATATCAGGAAACGATACCCAATAGGGAGATGGAATAATCACTTCATCACCGTTATTGAAAAGGGCCTGTGCGATATTATAGATAATGTGTTTCCCCCCGCAGGAAACTATAATCTGTTTTCTTTCATAAGTTAGGCCATTTTGCCTTTGGAATTTATTGATTATAGCATCCTTCAATTCCTGAATTCCATCCACAGCGGTATACTTGGTAAAACCCTGATTAAGGGCATTAATGGCTGCGTCTTTAATGTTTTGAGGCGTGTCGAAGTCAGGCTCTCCTGCCCCAAAACTTATAATATCGATGCCATCTGCCTTCATTTTATCTGCTTTGGCAGATACTGCCAGTGTTGGCGACGGTTTTATCTTACTCACTCTTTCAGCCAGAACCATGATTTTTACCTTCCATTTAACTTTTCAGATGTGTTTTTACTGTTTAACTCTCTGTATCTTGGGAATTTCTCTTTTAACTTTCTGTCGACAACATCAGGCACAAGCTCTATCACAGAACCACCCATACTTGCCACTTCTTTGATTATTTTAGAACTGATATAGAACCACCTGTAGCTTGTCATAAGGAAGACTGACTCTATATTTCTGTCCAGTTTTCTGTTCATCAACGCCATTTGGTATTCATATTCAAAGTCAAGTACTGCCCGGAGGCCTCTAACTACTACATGCACATTCCGTCTATCCAAATATTCCACCAGGAGGCAGTCAAAGGAATCTATAATAACCCTGGGATTATCTTTGAATATCTCGCGGATTATCTCTACTCTCTCTTCCATAGTAAATAAGTGGGTTTTGAGTGGATTTAGTGCAACCGTTACTATAAGCTTATCAAAGAGAGAGAGAGCCCTGTTTATCAAATCTACGTGACCGTTGGTAACCGGATCAAATGAGCCTGGGTATACAGCAAGCCTTTCCATAAGATTCCTTTTCTAAATAGGTTAGTTAGTTCGTTTTGAGTTGAAAGAACGAGATTAGAGTTGTGCCATATCTTCTTTGATCGGTCAAGATTAGCCTTTCTATTTCTCCTTCTACCATTTCCGAAGAAGAGTGTTCAGCTATAACCAAGGTATTATCCTTTAAAATCTCTGATCGGGATACCCTCACCAATGTATCCTTTAAAATACCCTTTCTATAAGGCGGGTCCAAAAATATAAAATCGAATCTGTTTCTCCTTCTCTCCAGAATCTTTATCCCCTTATCTACGGTAGTCCCCACTATTTGGCTAATATCAGTGAACCCACAGTTTCTAAGGTTCTTTTCTAATACAGGCAAGACATGCCGACTACTCTCGATAAAGACTGCTTTCAATGCCCCCCGACTTAATGCCTCTATTCCTAAATTCCCAGTACCTGCAAATAGATCCAAAACCTCCTTATCTTTGAAATCACCAGGCAGTATATTAAAGATCGATTCTTTGACCTTGTCAGCGGTGGGACGTGTATTTAACCCCTTGTCAGAGAGCAGCTTCCTTCCCTTGGCTTTACCACCGATAACTCTCAATGATTTATCACTGTATTGAGGTTTATTGATTTTTTAAGTATGAAGTGGGCGAAATCTTAACATATAAATGAGGTTTGTCAAGAGCTATTAAGTTGGATTAAATAGGTTTAAAAAGATATTTGAGGATAGGAGGAATCATGGGGCTAGGGATTGACTATAATAGATTGGGCATAGGATATTATTTATGGCTTCCCGGGTAGAATTTCCTTCACTCCGTTCTGGGCAAGCACCACATAGTGTGCCTAATAAAGTAAAAAGGCCCAATCCAAAAGGAATGGGCCTCATCTTCAAAATGGCTCCCCGGGTAGGATTCGAACCTACGACCTAGTGGTTAACAGCCACCCGCTCTGCCGGTTGAGCTACCGGGGAGTAATGGACAACTAAATTTTGACGGCTTCGTAAAAAGTCCATCTGCGGTGTTCCGCTGCATCCTCAGTCATTGCAGCGTACAGGTAAGTACGCCTCATTCCTTCGGATTTGCGCGCCTTGCATCTGGAGCTTTTTACTGTGCCATCTGATTTTTGACTTTTTACGACTTCATCAAATTTTATAATAAAAAATGGACTATATTAAGTATCCTCTTCCTTCTCCTTTGTCAAGGATTTTTTAAGAGAGTTTTTTGTCTTCCTCTTCATGGATATGATCTGTT
>JBAZOX010000205.1:0-4925 GCA_041648535.1 Desulfobacteria bacterium
GAACACAGGTGTGCTGGGAATGGGTGTCCATAGCGACATTATTGTTCCGTACATTGATCACCATGGAGATCAAAGACAAAAAGAGAAATATCTCCCCGGATGCTCCAACGGGAAGATCATTACCTCTATTGTCATGAGCGAACCAGGGGCCGGATCTGACCTTGCCAGTATCCGCACCAAGGCTATCAGGGACGGCAATAACTATATTGTGAATGGCCAGAAGGTTTTCATTACCAATGGTATCAGCTGTGACCTGGCCATAGTAGCGGTAAAAACAGACCCAAAAGCGGATCCTCCATATAAGGGGATTAGCATACTTCTCATTGAAGACGGTACCCCTGGGTTTTCCAAAGGCCGCAGTCTCGAAAAGACGGGTACCCACAGTCAAGATACAGGGGAGCTGTTCTTTGAGGATTGTCGGGTACCTCAAGAGAATCTGCTGGGCGAGGAAGGCGAGGGGTTTCGGTACCTCATGTACAATCTGCAGCAAGAGCGTTTAGCCCTCACCATCGATGCCCAGGCTACAGCCGAATATGCTCTGGAGAAGACTGTCGAGTATTGTAAGACAAGAAATGTATTTGGACGTTGTGTGAGCGAGTTTCAACACAACACATTCAAGATCGTGGAGATGGCTACTGAGGTCGAAATTGGTAGGGTTTTTCTTAATTCCCTAATCGAAGATTTTATTGATGGGAAAGATATTACCCTGAAGGCATCGATGGCCAAGTGGTGGATACCGGAGATGGCCAATCGGCTTGCCTATCACTGTACACAACTCCACGGAGGATACGGATGCATGAAGGAGTACTATGTTGCAAGGGTGCCCGGAGATCTCCGTTCCCTGGCTATTGCCGGCGGCGCCACTGAAGTGATGAAGGTTGTCATAGGAAAGATGATGGGTCTGTGAGATTCCCAATGCGTGCTATGCTGTCGTGCGGTTAATATATCCAATATACCCCTTTATACTGTTCTTAATGAAATATCTCTCCCGCTCTTTTATGTCATCATCAAGATGGTTAAATGACGCAAAGGAATTATCCGCTGCGAGAAGTTCCGAAATGCAATTCTCAACCAAGCCTCCATCCTTTGATGACCTTTTAACCTGATCGGTTATTACTTCCTTCCACAAAAACAATTGCTTCCTATGTCTTTCAAGGATATCTTTGGAATCTTTATAGATTCCAAAGTGTCCAAAGCACATCTGTTTTTTACCCAGGTTCAGGAGCTTGTCTATACTTTCTATTGCTTCCTCTAGATAGAACTTAGGAGGAGTGGCAGGTCTTTGGTAGATTTCGTTCTTTAAAGAGTGGAATACGCCCCCTGCCTCTCCTGCAAATAGGTATCTATCACAGGTATAACTTACATGATGCACAGCATGGCCTGGTGTATTTATAGCCTCAATACCATCTATCTGGAACTCAAAAGAGGGGATTATTTTTTTTCCTGAGACAGGCTTCATCTCTCCATAGGCCATGGCTATATCCCCCAGTGTCTTTTTTGTCGCTTCCCATAGATTTTGAGGTTTTGCCAGATGCTCAACAGCACGTTCATGGCATACAACTTTTGCCTCAGGGAATCGCTCTATAAGTTCTCCAATGCTACCGGCATGGTCCAGATGGATATGGGTTAAAAGAACATAGTCCAATCTCTTAATCCCTAAGTTTATCAAATACTTTACAAGCTCTTCCACTGTAGCAGAGGGACCCACATCGACCAGAAAGGTATAATCGCCAATGTATACCCAGGAACCTATGAAGTTCCTGAATCCCTTAACCTTCTGCTCTAAGTCTATCAGATACAAATTCTGACTAATCTTTAAGATGCCCATTTAAAAACCTTTAAGTCTCCCTTCCCGCTCCGCACAACAGTGCACTTAAGTGCGCTGTTGTTTTGGTCTGAAAATCATCTTAGTATTTAGCAGTTATGTATGCCTAAATCAAGACGAAAAATCTTGACAGACAATTATATATCTGGATAGACTGAAATAACGAAAACGGAAAACGGTGAACGGTTACTATTCAGGTAGGCACAGAGGCACAGAGCACCAAAGGCACAAATTTTTCTAGCCTATTAGCCTATAGGCTACAGGCTATTAGCCTGTTCTTTGTGCCTATGTGCCTTTGCCACTTTGTGCCTGAGTAGTCACCTAATTTTTAAGTCTATTAAAGGATGGAGAAAGGAAATGGGAGAGACGACTTATATTACAATTCTTATTACTTCGAGTTCGGAGGAAGAAGCAGTGAAGATTGGAAAGGCTCTGGTAGAAGAAAAACTGGTTGCATGCGCCAATATTATTCCTAAAATAAGATCAATATTTAGCTGGAAGGGCGAGATCTGCGATGAGAATGAAGTCTTGATGATTCTAAAAAGCAAGGAATCGTTATTTCAGCAGATTGAAGATAGGGTGAAAACGCTTCACAGTTATGAGGTGCCAGAGATAATTGCCCTTCCAATTCATTTAGGCTCTGAGGATTATCTAAATTGGATTGATGAGGTCACGAATGACCATAGCGTATCGTAGCACCTCTTTGTAGATTCTTTTCATATCTGTTTTTCTGTAAGAAGCTGGGTTACAGTTCCTCTATTGCTGAAGGGGATTTTTTCACGAAGCCTGAAGGATAGCTCTGGTGTCATTTTAAAGGCTTCTTTCACGGTCTTTTCACCATCAGGATTGACAAGACAACAGGTGGCGGGAGACAGCATGTAAAACGGTTTTCGAAAAAAAGGAGAGGGAGAGATAAGCACTAAGGAGGCTAGGCAATTAATTAACGTATTGACTATTTTAAATTATTTGGTATATGTATTCCCTCAATTTCAAAAGTAGTGATAAGGAGAGATTGTTTATGACTAATAATATTACCAGAGAATTGTCCCCTTTGTTTGATCCTCGATCTGTCGCGGTTATAGGGGCATCAAACAATTGGAGCAAATGGGGGTTTTCTACTTTTACCAGCGTTTTGAACGGCTTTAAAGGAAAGGTATATCCTGTTAATAAGTCGGAAGAAATCGTTGTGGGAAGAAGAGCGTATAAAACGATACTCGATGTGCCTGATAATGAACCTGTAGACCTCGCAATTTTTGTTATCCCTGCACCTGCTATACCTAAGGTAATGGAGGATTGTGTTAAAAAAGGAGTGAAAGCCGGAGTTATTATTTCAGCAGGCTTTGCGGAGACAGGGAAAGAGGGAAGAAAGCTACAAGACGAGGTCCTTCGCATTGCACAAAGGGGTAATCTCCGTTTTATAGGCCCCAACTGTATGGGCTATTATAGTGCGTCATCAGATCTGAGGGCTTTTATGTTTCCTATCCCGATTTTGTCAGGTCCTATCGGTTTTGTGACTCAGGGTGGAAATGTAGGCGGTGCTATCGTAACGGCTGGAACCAATCGGGGCATAGGTTTTCATAGATATATTAGTTGTGGCTGCACAGCGGATATACAAATCGAAGAATACATCGAATGCTTTGGCGATGATCCTGAGATAAAGGTTATCCTTGCCTATATTGAGGGATTGAATGATGGAGAGAGGTTTCTGGAAAAGGTGGGAAAAGTTACCAAGAAAAAGCCGGTTATTGCACTCAAACCGGGAAGGACAACTGCTGCTGCAGAGGCTATACTATCCCATTCCGGGGCTATTGCCGGCTCCAGTGATATCTGGGATAGCGCTTTTAACAAAGCAGGGGTTATAAGAGCGGAATCTCCTGATGAGCTTTTAGATATTGCTCTTGGATTTTTGACGCAGCCGTTACCAGGAGGCAAAAACGTCGCCATTATGACCCCTGGTGGTAGTTATGGAGTACTATGTACTGACGCCTGTGCATCCCTGGGGCTTAATGTGGTTAAACTCTCCAATGAGACTATTGCCGCATTTGATAAGATATTTCCTCCTCGATGGAGTCATGGAAACCCTGTTGACCCTGCAGGAGACCGTAACTTTACAGCTTACCTAAAGGCCCCTGAAATGCTTTTAAAGCTGGATGAAGTTGATTCATTAATATTCATGGGTTTCGATGGGTTCTCCAGTTTTCCATCTTTGGTTTCCTCTATGAACCATAAATTCTCTAAGATGTTTAAAAAAATGCTGATCCCGTTGATAGAGATTGAAAAGGTTGAGAAAAAGGATTTGTCTTCTGATGGTGTTTCTCAAACATCAAGGATCAACAAATTTATACGTTCTTTACTCTTCATATTCTTTTCCGTATTCGGAACTTCTAAAAAGGAAGAGGTAGAGGATTTTGCACGTCAGCTTACATCTCTTGTCACATCAGATTTTGTGGATCCTTCGATCTTGTACGGCTTCTCACAACTGATAAATGTTGCGGATTTAAACGATATAGATGATCAAATGGTAGAGAGGCTCCTCGACAGTTTTCAACCCCTTTTAGAGGCTCTAATAATAAAATGGATGCATGAACACAAAAAGCCGATTATTACGACGAATTTTACAGAGGAACCAACGAGCCTAAAAGGTGGAATCTTCTATTCCTTCTCGTCAGGAAAGAAGGCAGCGACAGTCTTATCTAAATTGGTTGAGTACAGTGAGTATTTGAAAAGAGAATAAGGATAAATTATTTCTTTGCTGCTAACTCCTCATACATTTCTATGCTCGGCTTCCCATCTAGCAAGGGACCTATTTTACCAAAGAGTTCTTTAATGTATGGTGTAGAACCATGATGGTCAAATGCAGCCTTGTCTTTATACTTCTCATAGAACAGAAACTTTCCTGGTTCATTCTGCGCACGATGAAGCACGTATGCGAGAGTTCCTTCTTCAGATTGAACCTTTGGGATCATAGCCCTCAGTGCATCTTCCATCTCCCTTTCTTTTCCTGCCTGTGCCTTTAGAACAGCGACAACAACTATCATCTTTTACCTCCTTTTTGTCTCCTTTGTGGAATGGGAGAAAAACCCTCGCCTTTAGACGAAGG